>JANSYB010000725.1 GCA_024742655.1 Paracoccaceae bacterium
CAAGCTGCCCAAGCGTATTCCGTATCACATCGCCATGGAGATGCTGTTCACCGGGCGCTGGATCGACGCCGAAGAGGCCGCACGGTGGGGCATGATCAACCATGTCTACCCCGCAGCCGACCTGATGGAGAAGGCTCGTGAGATGGCCGACCTGCTGGCCTCGGGCCCGCCACTGGTCTACGCGGCGATCAAGGAAATCGTGCGCGAAGCCGAGGCGATGACCTTTCAGGACGCCATGAACCGGATCACCAAGCGGCAATTTGCCAGCGTCGATATCCTCTATGATTCCGAGGACCAGATGGAAGGCGCGCGTGCCTTTGCCGAAAAGCGCGACCCGGTCTGGAAAGGCCGATGACATTAAGCATCCACGCGGGAAAATTCGCAGAATTTTCTTTGCGGTGAAAAGATTTTTCTACGAAAAATCCGGGGCGGCGCGCGGTGAATGCACCGCGCGCCCGTTACGTCATCCAGGTTTTTTGCAGGCGTAGCGCCTTTGGCCGATGATCCGGCCCGACGCCGCAACGGGTCAGTTCGTGATGATCTCCGGTCCCATGAAGGTGTTGGGCAGGAAGGTCGAGATCCAGGGGATATACGTGACCATGATCAGGAACACGAAGAGCACCGCGAGGAAGGGCAGCGCCGCGCGCACCACCGCCATCATCGGCATGCCCGCCACGCCTGAGGTGACGAATAGATTGAGCCCCACCGGCGGCGTGATCATCCCGATTTCCATGTTCACCACCATGATGATGCCAAGGTGAATGGGATCGATCCCCAGTTCGATCGCGATCGGAAACACAAGTGGCGCCACGATCACCAGAAGGCCCGAGGGCTCCATGAACTGGCCCCCGATGAGCAGGATGATGTTGACGACAATCAGGAACATGACGGGGCCGAAGCCGGCGTCGAGCATGGCGCCCGCGATCTTTTGCGGGATCTGTTCGTCGGTCAGCACGTGTTTCAGGATCAGCGCGTTGGCGACCACGAAAAGCAGCGTGACCGTCAGCTTGCCCGCCTCGAAAAGCGTGCGCCGCGTGTCATCGTGGAAAAACGCCGTGATCAGCGCCTGCGGCTTGCGCAGAAGGGACGTGTTGCGCCCCTGGCCCTCGGTCGCCAGCGGGCCCATGTCCTTGTAGACGAAACAGGCGATGAAGAATGCATAGATGGCGGCCACCGCGGCGGCCTCGGTCGGGGTGAAGATGCCGCCATAGATACCGCCAAGAATGATGACGATCAGGAACAGCCCCCAGCCCGCGTCGCGCCCCGAGGTCCAGATTTCGCCCCAGCCATGCCATTCGCCCTTGGGCAGGTTCTTGACCTTGGCCATGACGTAGATCGTGACCATCAGCATGCCGCCGGCCAGCAGGCCGGGAATGACGCCGGCAAGGAACATGCGGCCCACCGACACTTCGACCGCGGCGGCATAGACCACCATGACGATCGACGGCGGGATCAGGATGCCCAACGTCCCTGCGTTACAGATCACGCCGGCGGCGAATTCCTTGGTGTAGCCCACCTGGCGCATGCCCGCGATCACGATCGTGCCGATGGCGACCACCGTGGCCGGGGACGACCCCGACAGGGC
>JANSYB010000726.1 GCA_024742655.1 Paracoccaceae bacterium
ACGAACTCCTTCACATTGCCCGAATGACGATCGTAGAAACTGACCGTGACCGATGTGAGCGGTCGGAAACAGATCGCGAAATCGCAGGCCGGTATGCGCCGGATCGGGCGTGGTGGGGGATAGACATCGATCTCGATATGTCCCTTCAGACGGGCCCGGGCGCGATGCAGGCTCGCAGGGTCGGTCGGATCCAGCCGGATGATGCCCACGGTCTTGTCAGGCTTGGCATCGGTATCGCGCGCGCTTGACCCCGGTGTTCCCGTGTTCAGGCCCCCGGACAGCCGGGTGATGCGCCCCAGTGCCTCGGCCAGGTTGATCAGGGCCGTGCCACTCTGGTCATCGGTTGCCACCGTCACGCTGCGCAGCACCTGATCCTCGATCTTGAAATCGATCTCGTCCTTGGAAAATCGCGACGGGATGTAATTGATTTCATACCGAAAACTGGGATCGGGATCGGGAACCAGGATATCGGCGCTTGCATCCCGTGCGACATCGAACTTCGTCGAACTGTGCATGAAATTGGAATTGCCGAGGATCTCGAACCGCAGGTGGCGCCGGGGCAAGGAATAGGTGCCTGCGAAATGGGTGTTCTTCACCGCCCGGTTCACATCGCGGAACGGCGCGCCGGCGCGGTTGCTTTCGATGGTGGCACAGCCCAGCAGGACCGCCGCCATACCCAGGATCGCCAGAAATCGCATTGGCCGTTTGCCCATCATGTGCGTGCCCCTTTCATTGTGTCGGGATCGAGGGGGAATCGTCGGTCGCAGACCCGTCAAGGGATTCCAGCTGTAGCCGGTTGCGGGGTCTGCCGGTTTCAGGACCGATCAGGTTGCCCTCGTCACCCGTCCTGTCCTTCTGTCGCGTGGACCCGTTGCAGTACCGGCAGGCGCGACGGCCCCCGATCCAGAGCCCGCCAAGCACCGCCGCCAGCACTGCCGGCCCATGCAGGGCAGACAGGGCCAGCGTCGATTGACCGCTCGAGGCCCACATAAACGCCAGCCCGACACAGGCGACGCAATACAGCACGACGGCAAAGGCCACGATCGCGCGTAATCCGGTATCGTCGTGCTTGTCTGGCTGAGCGGGCGTTGTCTCTTTCATCATCGTCCTGACGCGTTTGCGTCCCCGACGGCACCAAAAGTTCCTGAACACCAACTGACTGACGGGGACCGCCTTTTCTCTTGCGCAGGGTACCCAATTTTGCCGTTTTGGCCAAATTCAAAGCCGCGATCATGCCCACAGGGGCGGGCTTCGTCTGGGTTTAGAGTTAATTCTGCAACACGGCCTTGGGTTGTGCCGGCCTCGCGCCCCCCCCTGTTTCCGATATGAAACCCCGCTGCGGCAACCCGCCGCAACAGGCGCGGGATATGTCGGATTCCTGAACTGTATGCGACGGCGGACTTTGTACACCGGTTGCGCAAACAATCCGCCCCGACGGGCCACCAAAGGACACGACATGAGCTACAAGAGTGATATCGAGATTGCGCGGGAGGCTGAGAAGCGTCCGATCCAGGAGATCGGGGACAAGCTTGGGATCCCTGTGGAGCATCTTCTGCCCTACGGGCATGACAAGGCGAAGGTGAG
>JANSYB010000376.1 GCA_024742655.1 Paracoccaceae bacterium
TACGTGGCGCCGCATCTCGCGATTTTTCCGGGCATGGCGATCCTGCTGACGGTGCTGGGGCTGAACCTGATGGGGGACGGGCTGCGCGACTGGCTGGATCCCCGGCTGCGGAGGCAGGCAAGATGAGCCTGCTCGACATCCGTGGCCTGAGCATGAGGATCGGCGGGCAGGAGATTTTGCACGACGTGTCGCTGTCCGTGGCACCGGGCGAGATCCTCGGCGTGATCGGGGAAAGCGGCTCGGGCAAGTCGATGACGGCGCTGAGCGCGATCCAGCTGTTGCCGAAGGGCGCGGCCTGCCAGGGGCAGGTACACTTGGGTGGGCAGAACATGCTGGCGCTGTCCGAGCGCGCGCTGTGCCGGGTGCGCGGCAACGAAGTGGGCATGGTCTTCCAGGAACCGATGACGGCGCTGAACCCTCTGCACATGATCGGCCGACAGGTGGCCGAGACGATCCTGATCCACGAGGAGGTCACCCGCGCCGAGGCCACGCGCCGCGCGGCCGAGGCGCTGGACCGGGTGGAACTGCCGCAGAAGCGGTTTCCGCTGTCGCGCTACCCGCATGAACTCTCGGGCGGTCAGCGGCAAAGGGTGGGTATCGCCATGGCCATCGCCCTGCGCCCGAAGCTGCTGATCGCCGATGAGCCGACAACCTCGCTGGACGTGACCACGCAGGCCGAGGTGCTGCGCCTGCTGAAACGGCTGGTGGACGAGGATGGCATGGGCCTGATGCTGATCAGCCACGACCTGGGCGTTGTGGCGGGTATGGCAGACCGGATCGTGATCATGCGCCAAGGCCGCGTGGTCGAGGCGGGCACGTTCGACACGCTGTCCGATCCCTATTCGCTGGCTCTGCTGGAGGCGTCGGACCATGTGCCGGACCGTGCGCCGCATACCGGTGAGGTGCCGCTTTTGTCGGTGCGTGACGTGGTGCGCGACTATGCGACGCCGCGAAAGGGGTGGCTGGGCCAGCCGGGACGTTTCCGCGCCGTGGATGGGGTGAGCTTTGAAGTCAGGCGGGGTGAGAATCTTGGTCTTGTGGGCGAGTCGGGCTGCGGGAAATCCACGCTGACCCGCGCCATCCTTGGACTTGATCAGGTGCAGCGCGGGACGATCGAACTGGACGGGCAGCCTGTCTTCGATGGGAACAGGACCAATCGAGACGTGCGGCGACGCATGCAGGTGGTGTTCCAGGACCCTTACGGCAGCTTCAACCCGCGTTGGCGGGTGGGGCGGCTGGTGGCCGAACCGTTTCACCTGCTGGACGACCCGCCAAGCGGTGCGGCCCGTGACCGCGCCGTGGCCGAGGCGCTGGAAAGCGTGGGACTGCGGGCAGAGGACCGCGACAAGTATATCCACGAGTTCAGCGGCGGACAGCGCCAGCGCATTGCGATCGCCCGGGCCATCCTGATCCGCCCCGACCTGATCGTGCTGGACGAGGCGGTCAGCGCGCTGGACGTGCAGGTGCGCGCGCAGATCCTCGATCTGCTGGCCGATCTGGGCACCCGGTTCGGACTGACCTATCTGTTCATCAGTCACGACCTGTCGGTGGTGCGCAACGTGACTGACCGGGTGATGGTCATGCAGGCCGGGCGCATCGTCGAACAAGGCCCGACGGAACAGGTGTTCAGCGATGCGCAACACCCCTGCACGCAGGCCCTGATCGCGGCGGTGCCGCGGCTGCCCGGTGCAGCCTGACCTTTGTCTTTCGGCTTGCGATCCCTATGTCGGTAGGGAAAGATGACCGCTCGTGCCGATGCCATGCGCCACCGATAAGGAACGTCACATGCCCCTCAAGACCCTGCTGACCGGTCTCTTTTTGAGTGTGATGTGCCTTGTTCCGCCCGCCCTGTCGCAATCGGCGCTGAACAGCCGCGACGAACTTATCGCTCTTCTGGGGCGCCTGCCCGAGATCGCGCCGATCCGAAACCAACTGGTGGCGCAAGGGTTCCAGGGCGAAAAGCTGGCCCTTGCCGAGGCGCATTCCAAGCGCGTGATGACCGACGATCTGATCGCGGGATACATCGCCGATCGGTTGATCGCCCTTTACGATGGCCGCTTGTCCGCGGCCAGCGCCACGGAAGGGCTGATTGCGCCGCTTTACGAAAGTGGCATCACCCATCTGCCGGTGAAGGAACTTGTCTATTATCACAAGGTCCAGCGGGTGTTGCTGGACGGGATGACGCCCCGGGATTGTGGGCTGCTGGTCAAGGGGCAATTGCGACCGGCGCGGATGGAAGACGTGATCGGCCGCGCCGAGGCACGGTTGAGCGCCCGCACCCTGAAGGAGTTCTACCGCATCCAGTACAAGGCCATGCGCCTTGGCGTGACCCGGGCGCCGCGGCAACTCAGCCCCGCGGAAGCCGCCAGGATACAGACCGTGATATTCGAGGCCGTGCGCAAACGCGTGGAAAGCGCATCGAACGCAAAGGCGCTGTCGAACACGCTTGAGAACTTCGAGCGGGCCAGAAATGCAACGGCCTGCGAGGCGGCAAAGGTATTTGCCGAGGCGGTTCTCGATATCACCGGGCGTGATCAGCAAAAGGCGCTATTGTTCCTCAGCGCGCCGTGACGCCGCTTGCGATCCGCAACAGGCATGCGCGGCGCCTGTGGCTTGATGCGCATGGCCTGACCGGGGCGCCGTCGGGCCCTGTCGACGTGATGGGGATGATCCGCAAGCTGGGTTTCGTGCAGATCGACACGATCCTCAACGTGACCCGCGCGCATCACCACATCCTGTGGAGTCGCAACCGGAATTACCGTGAAACCATGCTCTGGCCGTTGCTGAGGCAACGCGACCTGTTCGAGCATTTCACGCATGATGCGTCGCTGATCCCGATGGAGGTTCTGCCATTCTGGCACCGTCAGTTCCGCAGGTTGGGCGAAAAGGTTGCCGCCTCGGATTGGTATCATTCGGGACTGGGCCAGGAGGAAATCGCCCGCATTCGAAATCGGATCGCGCAAGAGGGGGCCCTGTCGACCCATGCCTTCGAGACGAAAGCGGCCGGCCGGGAAATGTGGGCCCGTCCGCCGCACAAGAAGGCGCTGGACCAGATGTGGTACGCCGGGGAGCTGGCGACATCCCATCGCGAGAATTTCGTGAAGTTCTATGATCTGGGCGATCGCGTTTTTCCGGCGCATCTGCGCGGCTATTCGGGCGAGATCGCAGGTATCGACTGGTTGTGCGATGCCGCGCTCGAACGGATCGGATTCGGAACCTGTGGCGAGATCCAGCGCTTCTGGGATGCGATGGATGCGGATGCCGCGCGCGGCTGGCTGGCGCGTCGTCAACCGGTGCCGGTGCGCATCGAGGGGGCCGATGGCGTCTGGCGCGAGGCCTGGGGCGCGTGCGATATCGAGGACAGGCTGGCCCGCACTGAGGCGCCTTGCGCACGTTTGCGGCTGCTCAATCCGTTTGATCCCGCGATCCGCGATCGGGCGCGGCTGGAGCGGCTGTTCGGGTTCGAATACCGCAACGAGATGTTCGTGCCGAAGCCGAAGCGGCGTTGGGGATATTATGTCTACCCGCTGCTGGAAGGGGTGCGGTTCGTGGGTCGTTGCGAGTTGAAGGCGGACCGGGCCGCGGGCCGGATGCGGGTTACGGGCCTCTGGCGGGAAGGGTCCGTAAAATGGAGCACGGCGCGGATGGCCAGGCTTGAGACCGAGTTGCGCCGCTTTGCCCGTCTTGCCGGCATCGGGGAGATCGTCTGGGA
>JANSYB010000217.1 GCA_024742655.1 Paracoccaceae bacterium
ATCCGAGCCGTTTGAGCCTCAGAGCTTGTTCACGGGCACCTTGAGAAACACGTCGCCCTTTTCATCCGCCGGCGGCATGTGGCCTGCCCGCATGTTGACCTGCAACGACGGGATGATCAGCTTGGGCATGCCCAGTGTCGCGTCCCGCTCATCGCGCATCTTGACGAAACTGTCGCGATCCTTGCCCGCGCCGACATGCACGTTCTTGGCCTTCTGCTCGCCCACCGTGGTTTCCCACGCGTAGTGTTCACGGCCCGGCGCCTTGTAGTCATGGCCCACGAAGATGCGTGTCTCGTCCGGCAGGGCGAGGATTTTCTGGATCGACTGGAAAAGCATCTCGGACGACCCGCCCGGAAAATCACAGCGCGCGGTGCCGAAATCGGGCATGAAAAGCGTGTCGCCCACAAAGGCCGCGTCGCCGATCACGTAGGTCAGACAGGCCGGGGTATGCCCCGGCGTGTGCAGCACGTCGCCGCGCAGCTGGCCGATGTGGAAACTGTCGCCCTCGGTGAACAGCGCGTCGAACTGAGAGCCGTCGCGCTGAAACTCCGTGCCTTCGTTGAAGACCTTGCCGAACGTGTCCTGCACAACGGTGATGCGGTCGCCGATGCCGATCTTGCCGCCGACTTCCTGCTGGATGTAGGGCGCGGCGGACAGGTGGTCGGCATGCACATGCGTCTCAAGAAGCCACTGCACCTCAAGCCCCTCGTCGCGGATATACGCAATGATCGCATCCGCCGAGGCGGTATCGGTGCGCCCCGAGGCATAATCGAAATCCAGCACGGAATCGACCACGGCGCAGGCGCGCCCGGCCGGATCGCGGACAACATAGGAAATGGTGTTCGTCGCATCGTCGAAAAATGCTTTGACCTGGGGTGACATGGGAGATCCTCCTTTGGCGAAACATATATGTTTTTTCGCATATGTTTCAAGCCATGTGTTTGACGTGCATCAAGGCACGGATGGGGCGGCGGTGCAATGATCGTGTCTGCACAAGGAGGACGCGCATGACCGATATCAAGATCCGCAAGAAAGCCCTGCTGGACCGCCTGTCCGAACTGGACAGCCGTCTGCACCAGATTGAGGCCGAACTGGACGAGCCGCATTCCAAGGACTGGGAAGAGATGGCCGTCGAGCGCGAGGGCGAGGAGGTTCTCGAACAGCTGGGTCAGAGCGGGCAGGCCGAGATCGCCCGGATCCGGGCGGCCCTGCAGCGGATGCGCGAGGGCACGTATGGGGAATGTGTGCGCTGTGGCGAAGACATCTCGGAGGCCCGACTGGACACGCTGCCCGACACGCCGTTGTGTCGCAATTGCGCGGCCGACGTCTGAGGCGAACAATCACGGGTGGAGGATGCCATGAAAGACATGAAAAATGATCTCGACGCGCTGCGGGCCCGGATCCTCGATACCCCCGAGGATCAGCGCTATCTGCTCCAGCCCGAACTGGACCGGCTGATCGACCGGATGCAGGCGGCCGGTCTTGATGTGCCGGCCACGGTCCGGACCCTGAACGAAGAGCTGAGCGACGAGGCGATCGAGGCGCAATTCGACAACCTGCCCGTCTGAGGCAGGTGGCTGTCACCTGAAAGAGTCGGTGCGCAAGTGATTTGCCGGATCACGCGCGCGAACGCTTGCGTGAGGCTCGCAACTTCGCTGTAATTGCCCGCAACGAGGCCGAGACAAGGGCCTGGAGTACGGGTACGGGGGCGCGAGTGGCAGCCGAAGTGAAATATGATCTGCGCGACGGGGTTGCGGTCATCCTGATGGATCGTCCCGTGGCCAATGCGTTGGCGCCCGGCCTGCGGGCCGAACTGCTCGAGGCGCTGAACCGCGCGGCACAGGATGACGCGGTGCAGGCCATCGTGCTGGGTGGTGCCGGGGCGGTGTTTTCGTCCGGTGTGGATATCGCCGAATATGACAGCGCGCTGGCCGAGCCGTGGATCGACACGCTGACCCGGACGATCGAATCCAGCCTCAAACCCGTTGTGGCCGCCTTGCATGGCTCGGCGCTTGGCGCGGGGTTCGAACTGGCGCTGGCCGCCCATGCCCGTGTTGTGCAGCAGGGCACCAAGCTGGCCCTGCCCGAGATCACGCTGGGTCTTGTGCCCGGGGGCGGCGGCACGCAGCGCCTGCCCCGGCTGGTGGGCGCGCAGGCGGCACTGGAATTCATGCTGTCTGGCCGTGCAGTGACACCGGACGATACCCGTCTTGCCCGCATATTCGCCCGTATCACCGGTGACGCCCCGCTGGAGGGGGCGATCTCGGTTGCGCGCGCGATGGCGCGCTCGGGTGACTGGACAAGGACGGCACAGACCGAACGTGGCTTTTCCGACCCCGAGGGGTACCAGCGGGCGGTCAGCGCCGTCACGGGACAACTGCGCGATCCCGACGGGGCAGAGGCCGCGCTGGCGCGCTGTGTCGAGGCGGCGCAGCTTTTGCCGTTCGAGCAGGGGCTGGCCTTTGAACGGTCGGTGTTCGAGGATCGTCTCGCCTCGACCCGGGCGCGCGCCATCCGCCATGTCTATACCGCCGAGCGGCGCGCCGGGATCATGCCTGAACTGGGCCAGGCGCAGGCCCGGCCCCTTCGGCACGTCGTGCTGGCCGGCGCCGCACCGGTGCTGGCCGAATTGGCGGTGGTCTGTCTGGATCGCGGGCAGCGGGTCACGATCGTGTCGGACAACGAAGAACGTGCGCAGGCCGTCGCACTCAAGGTGCGTGCCGTTTACGACAACGCTGTGGCGCGCGGCAGGCTGGAGGCCGACGGGCGCGAGGCCCGTCTGGCGCGGCTTGCACACGGGTGCGAGGAGTCCGGGCTGGCAGAGGCCGATCTTGTGCTCGACACCGGGGAACTGGACCTCGCTGAGTTGTCGGCCAAGGCCGGAGCGCACACAGCCTGGGTGGTTCTGAACGAGGGCGCCAGCACCCAGGCGCGTGCCGCACAGGCCGGCGCCAGCGCGCGGGCCGTTGCGCTGAGGGTCTATCGCCCGGCGCACAGTACGACCCTGTCCGAGATCGCTGTTCCGCAGGGGACAGCCCCGGACGTCGTGGCGAGCGTCGTGTCGTATTTCTCGGGGCAGGGGCGGTCGGTGCTGCGCACGGTCGAGACGCCGGGCCTTCTGGGGCACAACGTGATGGGGGCGGCGCTGCGCGCGGGGCTGTCACTGGCGCTGTCGGGCGCCGATCCGCACGAGGTGGACGCGGCCGCGCAAAAGCTGGGCTTTGCCCATGGTCCATTCCGGCAGATCGAGGCCGAGGGCATCGAGCCTGTGCTGACCCGGTTGCGGCGGATCGCACGCGCCCGCGGTCTTGACGAGGGGCCGGATCTGGCCCTGCTGGCGGATCGTCAGGCGGCGGTGCAGGTGGGCAGGACGCCCGGGCGGGGGTTTTATGCCTCCGAAGGGCAGCGCGTGGTGGCCGATCCGGGACTGGCCGGATGGCTGGCGGATTGGCGGAAGGCAAGGGGCGCGGACCGTCCGACCCTGCCGGACGGCGTGCCGCTCGATCGCGCGCTGCACGCGGCGCTTGCCAACGAGGGCGCCCGGCTCGTTGCGGGCAAGGCTGTCCTGCGCGCCTCCGATATCGACCTGTGCCTCGTCAAGGGCTACGGCTTTGATCGGGCACGCGGCGGGCCGCTCTTGCTGTCGGATATCGAGGGGCTGCTGGGTCTTGCGCGAACGATGAAGACTCTCGCGCCGCTGGCGGCGGATGTCTGGGCGCCGCATCCGCTGATCGATGACATGGTGAAATACGGGCGCCGGTTCTTCAGCTGAAGAAAATACCCAGCACCACCATCATCAGCCCGATCACCGACAGGGCCAGTGCACCGGTGTTCAGCGGTACGATTTTCTGAAGCTGCGCGCGCATCGCGGCGTCGTCCAGCCCGCTCTTGCGGGCCGACCAAATCCGCACGATGCACCAGATCAAAAGGCCGAGCCCCGCCAGTGTCACCGCCGCCCCGAGCCAGATCAGAATATCCATCGCAGCCCCCTTTCACGCGTGCCTTGGGGTCTGCGCCTAGACCATGCGGGACGCAAGGGCAAGACGGGCGTACAAAACGGGGTTGCGGGGCCGCGGCGGCGGCGCTACTCAAAGGGTCTCGCAGCACGGAGAACACCCATGGACGACCAGACCCCACAAGGCGGCCCCGACAGCAGCTACCGCGTCACGGCCGAGGAGTTGCGCCAGTTCATCGAGCGCTTCGAGCGGCTGGAAGCCGAGAAAAAGGACATCGCCGACCAGCAGAAAGAGGTGATGGCCGAGGCCAAGTCACGCGGGTACGACACCAAGGTGATGCGCAAGGTGATCGCGCTGCGCAAACGCGATCAGGACGACATCGCCGAGGAAGAGGCCGTGCTGGAAATGTACAAGGAAGCGCTTGGCATGTAAGGCGCGCCCGCGCGGCCTCAGGTGGTGATCATGTTGATTCCGGGCACGCGCTGCACGTCGAAGATATCCTCGTCGTAAAGATCGCTCAGCTGATCGACGAGGTCCTCTGTCCAGCCGGGCAGGTCCAGCTCTTCCTCGATCTCGTCCTCGCGCACGAACTTGTCGAGGAAGGCCGCGATGACCCGGCGCTTTTGCACCTCGGTCATGCCGGGATGACTGTCGAGGTAGCTGCGGAACCGTTTCATTCCCGCCGCCGTCATGATCTCGGACAGGAGCGAAAACTCCCCGTCGAATTCGGCCGTGGGGTCGAGCCCGCCCATTTCACGCACGATCTGCGCCCAGATCAGCGGCGAATCCTCATTGCACCAGATGGTGATGGGCATGTCCGGAAACGCGGCGCGGATCCGGCCCACGCATTCCGACCAGCGAAAGGCGGCCGGCTCGTGGCCGTTGAGAAAATCCGCCACGCTGTCCATCCGGCTGCGGGCGAAAAGCGCGGGCAGATAGGTGGCCGGGTTGCGCAGGGCCAAAAACAGCTCAAGCTGATCCTGCGCGAAGATCTGGCGGAACGCCTCCAGTCGGATTTCCGCCGCCGGATAGAGCTGTCCCTGGCCAACGGCCATCTTGGGCGTGCCGAAAAAGCCCTGATTCGACAGCACCAGCCGGTCTGAGCCGGGATCATGCGAGACCGCTTCGAGCACCACGTCGCGGGCCTCGTTGCTCACACCCGTCTTTGTGGCCGTGTTCAGAATATCGCGCAGCAGCTTGCGATAGGCATCGGGGGCGGGCACGTCGGTTCCGATCTCCGACAACCGGTTTTGGTTGGCGGTCAGGCAATTGATCAGCCTGTCTTCATCCGTGAAATGGGCG
>JANSYB010000624.1 GCA_024742655.1 Paracoccaceae bacterium
ATCGCAGAGCAGCAATACCTCAAGCGTTTTTGGGTTCAGAGCCTGATCTTGTTGTTCCTGACGAGCAGTGCGGCCGTCGTCACGTTCCGTCTGTGGCGGGGCCTTGAAAAGCGAACCGAGGAAATCCGGCAAACGTCAGAGACACTCGCCAAGGCCTTCAGGGCGGCGTTGAGCGCGGTTGTCGTGACGGACATGGATGGCGAGATCCTCATCGTGAACGAGGCGGCCAGCAAGATTTTCGATATTCCAGAAGACGACATGCGCGGGCGGAACATCGCGGATGTGATGGTGCCCGATCACATGCGCGCGGCACATGACACCGGAATGAAACGGTTCAGGGATACCGGGCACAGGAAAATCGTCGGAAGCGGTCCGGTCAGGCTGGATGCCAAGAGAAGCGACGGGAGCCATTTTCGGGCAGAACTGTCCATCCACACCGACACCGATCCAAACGGCAAGCCCTTCCTGATCGGGTTCATCAGCGATGTGTCCAAGATCGAGGCTGCGGAGAAAAAGCTCAAGGATGCCCGTGATGCCGCGCAACGGCTGGCCGAAGAAAAGACGATGTTTCTCGCCACCATGAGCCATGAGATGCGAACCCCGTTGCACGGCGTGATCGCGGCCCTTGAACTGGTCGACGAGCAGGCCATCGGTGAGAAGGATCTGAGCCTTTTGCGCATTGCCCAGAATTGCAGTGAACGGGCGTTGCGCGAAATCAACGACGTGCTTGATATCACGCGGCTTGGCGAAGGTGCCGATGACAGCGCGCCCTTCGAGCCGACCGAAATTGCGCGCAGGATCGTTGCGGAATTGACGCCGCTTGCAAAGGAAAAGGCCTCCCGCCTTGAGCTGAGCGTAACCGGGGCGGGTGCGAACGACACGTATATCGGATCGTCAAACGCGTTTTCCCGCGCGGTCTACAACCTTGTCGGCAACGCGGTGAAGTTCACGCGCAATGGCAATGTCGATGTGTCCCTGGATTTCGTGACCGTGGGCGTGTCGCAATCCCGGCTCACCGTGCGGATCCGGGATAACGGCCCGGGGATTGCGCCCGAAGACATCGAGCGGATCTTCGGCGCCTTCGAAGTCGGCACGCCGTCCCAGTCACACGGTCCCGAAAGCACCGGGCTTGGTTTGCCCATCGCACACATGGCCGTGCAAAGACTGGGTGGGACGTTATCGCTTGACAGTGAATTGGGTCATGGCAGTGAATTCTTCTTCGAGATCGATTTGAGCCTTGCCCCGTCCAAGACGCAGATGCCATCCACCGAACCCAAGACCAAAAGCCTTGCAAAGACCGACCGGGTCCTTGACGTTCTTGTGGTGGACGATGCCGATGTGAATGTCGAACTCATGCGCGAAATGGTCGAGCGTATCGGCCACAAAGTCGCAACCGCAGCCAACGGCGTAGAGGCGGTGAACATGGCCTCAGAGCATGCTTATGACGCGATATTGATGGATATAAACATGCCGGTCATGAACGGTATGGACGCAACACGTTGTATCCGGGAGGGCGGAAAATCCCAAAATTCCTGCATCATCGCGCTGACCGCGGTCAGCGAAGAAGAGCGCAAGACCGAGATTTTCGAGGCCGGATTGGACAGGATCGTCATAAAACCTGCCAGACGGGCGCAAATAGAAGAGGCGCTGGCCTCCGTGGTGTCGCATCGTCCGGTTTCCAGCCCGCCGGCCTCAGTGGATGCCGACAGCGAAGCGGAGGATTTCGAAAGCGTGGTCGAGGCGCTCACGCCGATCTTCGGTGCCGACAAGGCAAGAAAGCTAGTCTCCGAAAGCCTGGCCAAGGTGCCGTCCGACCTGCTGAAGGCAACGCCTGACCTGAGCATAGACGACCAATTCATGGACCGGTTGCACAAGGCGGCGGGCGTCACGGGAACGGTCGGGTTCATAACGCTCTCCCAAAAGCTTTCGCAAGCGGAAATCGCGGCGCGACAGGGGGATATGGACAAACTGTCCGAATGCCACGCATCCATCGCGACGATCATGCACGGCTACAACGGCCACCTGCACGCCTCGTGATGCCCTGAGATGGCATGCAGGACCGGCTGATCGTGACGCCGGTCCA
>JANSYB010000513.1 GCA_024742655.1 Paracoccaceae bacterium
AAACCACGCAACCCAGACACCCCACACCCAATCGCCGCCCGAGGGCGTAGGGTCGGGTGGGCGGGACGCCCGAGGGCGGCGATCCTACCGCTTGCCGTAATACAGCCCCACGACATGTTCCGCCTCGGCAAAGAACAGCCAACGTGATGCCGCCACCCCGCCCAGATGCAACGCCACGGCAATCGCGGCCATGATATGCGAAAACGGCACCAGCAGCACAATGAAGGGCAGCGTGTACCCAGCGGTCAGGGCGATGGTGCGCAGCTTGCGAGCATGTTTGCGGCCCACGACATGCACGAATTCGCGCAACAGGTAATTCGTGCCGGTATGCGGCGGCTCGAAGGCGCGCACCGTGCCGATATCCCCCAACCCGGTGGCGCTGGCCATATCGGTACCGCTCCGCGCCAGGGCCCTGTCGCCGCGCAGCCACCAGGCCACCTGCACCGCCGCCGCCACCGGTAACAAAAAGAGCGCGATCAGCATCTGACCCGCCAGCAACGCGCCACCCGCCAGCGCCAATGACAGGAACAACAGGGGCGTCAGAAACGTGTTCCAGCGCGGCACCGTCTTGAGCTGCGCATAGATCATCGAGGTGGTGAACACCGTTCCCATCGACAGGATCGCCCCCAGCACCCCAAGGACGGACCACCGCGTATCAAGGAACACGACGCCAAGCGCATAAAGCCCCATGACCAGCAACGCCGCGACCGCACACACGCCTTCCCGGCTCAGCCAGGACGACCGCCATTGCGAAAATGCCTTCATCGCGCGCTCGGGATGGCCCAGATGAAAGGTCGAGGCCAGCAGCCCCCCCACGGCCAGCGCATAGGCGATGGCGAAAAAGGCAAAGGCGACCCAGCCGGTGACACCGGGCATTCCAAGGCCAAGCCAGAACAAAAGGCCGAAGCCGAGGCCCGACAGTGTGGTGAAAACGATAACGGACGGGGCTGGATGCATCAGAGTTTCTCCAGGGCTTTGTCGAGCCAGCCGATAAAGCCCTTGGGCTCTTCGGCCACGGGCTTCAGCAACGGTGCGAGAATGTCGATATCGCCCTCGGGCGCGGCGTTTTGCATCCGGTCCTTGGGCCGGGGCGGCAGGTACTTGTTCACGGGCTTGGTGCCCTGCTCGGGCATCAGGTCCATCCCGCCGCGATCCGCGACCAGTCTCGACACATCGCTGTCCGGATCGCCAAGATCTCCGAAATGCCGCGCGCCAGAGGGACAGGTACGCACACAGGCGGGCACGCGGTCCTCTTCGGGCAGGTTTTCGTTATAAATGCGGTCGACGCAGAGCGTGCATTTCTTCATCACGCCCTCGGCCGCATCCATCTCGCGCGCGCCGTAGGGACAGGCCCAGGCGCACAGGCCGCAGCCGATGCAATCGGTTTCATTGACCAGAACGATCCCGTCCTCGACCCGCTTGTAGCTGGCCCCGGTGGGGCAGACGGTGACACAGGGTGCGTCCTCGCAATGCAGGCAGGATTTCGGGAAATGAACAAGCTGTGCCGCGCCCGCTTCGGGCTGCACCTCGTAGGAATGCACCCGGTTCAGGAAGGTGCCCGTGGGGTCTGCGCCATAGGGGTCCTGATCCGACAGGGGCGCGCCGTAATTCTCGGTGTTCCAGCCCTTGCAGCTGATCACGCAGGCATGGCACCCGACGCAGGTATCGAGGTCGATCACCAGACCCATCTTGCGATGCGTGTTTTCAGGCAGTGTCGTCATGTGTGCCACCCTGTCGTTTCAGCCACCGGAACGCGCCCTGTGACCGATTGTTCCTTGCTGGCGTCCCAACTTGCGATGAACCAGATGAAGCTTCCCAGGACCATTGCCACGAAGGCAAGGATGATAAGGACTGTTCGTGTGCTCCCGCTCATTTGCCCACCTTCCATGTCAACTCCTCGGGGCCCGCTGCCACGGGCGAGGTGATCGGATCGAAGATCGGCTGCACTTCGGCGGGGGCTGCACTCTTCTCGATCTTCACCCTGAGGTCGAACCACGCGGCCTGCCCGGTCACGGGGTCGCTGTTGGCCCATCGCAGGCCGTCCCCCTTGGGCGGCAGCAACTCGTGAATGAGGTGGTTCAGAAGAAACCCCTTGGTGGCTTCCGGCGCGTCGTCTTTCAGCGCCCAGGCCCCCTTGCGCTTGCCGATGGCATTCCATGTCCAGACCGTGTTTTCGTTGAGCGCGGCCATATGCGCCACAGGCACCGTGATTTCCCCATGCGCCGATGTCACCCGCGCCCAATCACCTTCGGCAAAGCCGTTCGCCTCCCAGAGTTTCGTCGGCAGGTAGAGCGGGTTGCGGCCATGAATCTGACGCAGCCATGCGTTCTGCGTGCCCCAGCTGTGATACATCGCCATGGGCCGCTGCGTCAGCGCATGCACGGGGTATTCCACCGGGTCCACATGCCCATCCTCGAAGGGCGGATACCAGATCGGTAGCGGATCCAGCGTCGCCTTGATCCGCTCGCGCAGATGCTCGGGCGGGCGGCGCTCTCCGTGACCCTCTGCGGCCAGCTGGAACTTGCGCAGCGTCTCGACATAGAGATCGAAGATATAGGGCTGCGGGCTGTCATAGAGGCCCGTTTCCACCGCCCAGTCCTGATATCCCATGTTCCACGGCTTCATGTAGGCGCATTCCTCAGGGATATGCTTCACACAGAAACCGCCATTCGCGATATAGCTTTTCAGCTGCGCG
>JANSYB010000063.1 GCA_024742655.1 Paracoccaceae bacterium
CCATGGCAGACGGCACATAGTGACCCATAGATGGATTTGCCAAGCACAATCGCCGAGTCGTCAGCATGTCCAGCCCCCGAGCACACCGCCAGAACCGCCGCAGTCATCGCTGTTTTGAGTTTCATTTTTGTTACCCCCTATCTGGTGTTTGTTTGGCCCCCGGGGCACGTCACGGGAACGTCCGATACGGAAACCGGGGTGACGCCTAGTGTGAAGCGTCCTGCCGCCAGATCATTAACGGTCGTTAAGAAGAGGTGATTTCATCGCGGATTGTCGCGCCGGGTACGGCGCCGACATGCGTTCCTTGCGGCGGGATCAGTCGAGTTTCTTGCGGATCCGCCGGATCATCCACCAGACCAGCCCGACCACCGGCAGGGTGACGAGGGCCGTCAGCATCCCCTTGCTGAGGCCCATCGGCTCGGACAGCGGATAAAGCAGGTAGGCGGCCAGAGACACCGCGTAATAGCTGATCGCCACCACCGACAGCCCCTCGACCGTGCGCTGCAGGCGCAGCTGCATGTCGGCGCGGCGGTTCATGCTTTCCAGCAGGGCCTGGTTCTGGGCGCTGCGCTCAACATCCACACGCGTGCGCAGCAACTCGCCCGCGCGCATGGCGCGATCGGCCATCGCATCCAGCCGTTCTTTCGTCGAGCGCACGGTGCGCATCGCCGGATCATAGCGGCGCATCATGAACTCGCCAAAGGTCTGACGGCCATTGAACCGCTCTTCGCGCAGCACCGAGATACGCTGCTGCACGATCCGCTCATAGGCCGCCGTGGCCCCGAACCGGTAAGAGGTCTGCGCCACCAGCCCCTCCAGTTCCGCCGAGATCGACAGCAGGTCATCAAGCGTGTCCTCGGCCCGGGTCTCTCCGCCCGGCATGTTGCCGATGAGCCCGCTCAGACGCTGATCGAGATCGCCCATCAGGGGGCCCATCTCGCGCACCTTGGCAAGACCCAGCATCGACATGGTCTTGTAGGTCTCGATCTCGCACAGGCGCTGCACGATGCGCCCCATGCGGCGCGATCCCGCGCCCGGTGCGGCATTGACCAGGAACCGCAGGTGCCCCGCCGGATCGATACGGAAATCCCCTGCGATCACGGCGGACTGATCCAGAACGCGGGCCACCGCGACACTGTCGGCCACGAACCAGTCCGCGATCTCGTCGCGCATCGTCTCGTCATCCTTAAGCGTGTTGATCCGGATCAGCGCCGAGGTGATCCGGCGGCCCGGCGCATCTTCCAGCCAATCCTCGGGGAAGACCTCGAAATCCGACGGATCGAAGGGGCGCGCACTGACCCCATCGGTAAAGGCGGTGTAGGTGACGAACTCGGTGTGGCTTTCCCATTTCAGGCGGTACCGGCCCAGCTTGCCCGAGTAATGCGACGCCCCCGGCTGGGGATGCGGCGCGCCATGGCGATCAAGCAGGGCAGTGAGGTGCTGCAGATCGGCATCCCGATCACGCCCCGCCGCCCCCTCGACCCGCTTGACGGCCAGAAACACCGCCGTGGCGGGCACCGCGACAGACGGGAACGGCCGGGCGTGCAGCTCGTTCGTCAACTGGTAGCGGAGAGGATGGTCGTCGATGGGCGGCATGGGGCTCGGTCCTGCTCTGTTGCGGCCAATCTACGCGTCACCCGGGGAAATGAAAACGGATTATTTCGCCGCATCAATAGGTTAGCGGGATGCAATTGTATACGCACGAAAAATGGGCACTCCCGGCACCCTTGCCCGAAAATCGCCCCTTGTAAAACCACCTGTCGCCGGTCGCCGCCAAGGCCGACTCGCAACCGGGCCTCAGAATGGGAAAAGAGGCGCCGAACCTTGTTCAGACGTCTCTTTTCTAAACCTTGCCAGTGCGATCACGCGGCCTTTTTCAAGGCCTTCTTGGCTTGCTTCAGTTTGGTTTCCTGACGCGCGAGTTTCTTCTTGCGGGTCTTCACTTCCTGCTTCAGCGCCTTGATCTTGGACTTCTTGGACATGCCTGTTTCCTTTCCATTCTACAATCACGTTCGCGCGGCAACGCACGAAACGCATATCTAATTGATATACTAAGTATATACATAATTCAACCCCGCCCAAAAGAAAGGGCGCCCGTGGGGCGCCCTTTGCAGGTTTGAATGGCGTGTCCGCTCTCAGTCGATCAGCGGCAGAAGCTTGCTGACACTGTCCTTGGCATCGCCATAGAACATCCGCGTGTTGTCCTTGAAGAACAGCGGGTTCTCGATCCCCGAGTAGCCCGCGCCCTGCCCCCGTTTGGAGACGAAGACCTGCTTGGCCTTCCACACCTCGAGCACCGGCATACCGGCGATCGGGCTGTTGGGGTCGTCCTGCGCGGCCGGGTTCACGATGTCGTTGGAGCCGATGACGATCACGACATCCGTATCTGGGAAGTCGTCGTTGATCTCGTCCATCTCCAGCACGATGTCGTACGGCACCTTGGCCTCCGCCAGAAGCACGTTCATGTGCCCGGGCAGACGGCCCGCCACCGGGTGGATGGCAAAGCGCACGGTCTTGCCCTTGGCACGCAGCTTGTTGGTCAGCTCGCTGACCGCCTGCTGGGCCTGGGCCACGGCCATGCCGTAGCCGGGCACGATGACGATGCTGTCGGCCTCGTTCAGGGCACTGGCCACGCCGTCGGCCTCGATGGCGACCTGTTCGCCCTCGACCGCCATCTGCTCGCCGCCGCCGCCGCCAAAGCCGCCGAGGATCACGCTGACGAAGGATCGGTTCATCGCCTTGCACATGATGTAGCTCAGGATCGCACCAGAGGAGCCCACAAGCGCGCCCACCACGATCAGCAGGTCATTGCCCAGGCTGAAGCCGATGGCCGCCGCCGCCCAGCCCGAGTAGCTGTTGAGCATCGAGACCACGACGGGCATATCCGCGCCGCCGATCCCCATGATCAGGTGATACCCGATAAAGAGCGCCAGAAGCGTCAGCAGGACCAGCGTCCAGCTGCCCGCATCATTGAGGTACATGATCGCGAGGATCAAAGAGCCGGCCGCCGCCGCCGCGTTGAGCATGTGCCCGCCCGGCAACTGCGTGGCAGAACTATCGACCTTGCCCGCAAGCTTGCCATAGGCGATCACGGAGCCCGTGAAGGTCACCGCACCGATCCAGATGCCCAGCACAAGCTCGACCCGCAGAATGGTGATCTCGATCGACGTCTTCTTGGCAATAAGCTGTCCGAAGGACGAAAGCTCGCTGTAAAGCGCCTTGGGCAGACCGATGGCCGTATGCCTGGTGCCTTCGACAACGGCGCCCAGGGCAAGGCCGTTTTCGGCAAACAGGCTGCTCAGGTTGTTGATCATGATATCGGCGTTGAAGCCGACGAACACCGCCGCCAGACCCACGAGGCTGTGCATGATCGCCACCAGTTCGGGCATCTGGGTCATCTGCACCTTGGTGGCCAGCTGATACCCCACGGCCGCACCGCCCGCGATCATGATGAGCGAGACCAGCCAGAGGCCCTGCCCCGGTCCGATGATCGTCGCCAGAATGGCGATCGCCATACCCGCGATACCGTACCAGACGGCGCGCTTAGCGCTTTCCTGTCCCGACAGACCGCCGAGCGAAAGGATGAAGAGAACTGCCGCGACCGCGTAGGCCGCAATGGTAAATCCGAAGTCCATTGTCCCCTACCCCCTTAAGATTTCTGGAACATGGCGAGCATGCGCCGTGTCACGAGGAAGCCGCCGAAAATGTTGATCGCCGCCATGAAGATGCCGACACCGGCCAGCAGCGTGATCAGGTACGAACTCGACCCGATCTGGATCAGCGCGCCAAGGATGATGATCGACGAAATCGCATTCGTGACCGCCATCAGCGGGGTGTGAAGACTGTGACTGACATTCCAGATCACCTGGAAGCCCACGAAAACCGACAGCAGGAAGACGATGAAATGCTGCATGAAGCTGGCCGGGGCGACCGTGCCAACCAGCAGCACCAGGAAGCCGCCGGCCGCCAGAAGCCCGACCTGCTGGGTCGTCTGCTTCTTGAACGCGGCCAGTTCCTGCGCCTTTTTCTCCTCGGGCGTCAGTTCCTTCGGCGCCTCTTTCTTGGGGGCGGCCGCGATGGCCTGCACCTTGGGCGGTGGCGGTGGATAGGTCACCTCGCCGCCATGGGTGACGGTGGCGCCACGGATCACGTCGTCTTCCATGTCATGCACGACGACGCCGTCTTTCTCGGGCGTCAGGTCGGTCATCATGTGACGGATATTCGTGGAATACAGCGTCGAGGATTGCGTGGCCATCCGGCTTGGGAAGTCGGTATAGCCGACGATCGTCACACCGTTGTCGGTGACGATCTTCTCGTCCTTGACGGTCAGATCGCAGTTACCGCCGCGTTCCGCCGCCAGGTCGATGATCACGCTGCCCGGCTTCATCATCTCGACCATGTCCTTGGTCCAGAGCTTGGGCGCGGGGCGGTTCGGGATCAGCGCGGTGGTGATGACGATGTCGATATCGGGCGCCATCTCACGGAACTTCTCAAGCTGCTTGGCCTGGAACTCGGGGCTGGACGGCGCGGCATAGCCGCCCGTGGAGGCCCCGTCCTGCGTTTCGTCCGCAAAGTCGAGGAAGACGAATTCAGCCCCCATCGATTCGATCTGTTCGGCCACTTCGGGCCGCACGTCGAACGCGTAGGTGATCGCCCCCAGAGAGGTCGACGTGCCGATCGCGGCCAGACCGGCCACACCGGCGCCCACGACCAGAACCTTGGCCGGCGGCACCTTGCCCGCGGCGGTCACCTGCCCGGTGAAGAAGCGGCCGAAATTGTTGCCCGCCTCGATCACCGCGCGGTAGCCGGCGATATTGGCCATCGACGACAGCGCATCCATTTTCTGGGCGCGGCTGATGCGCGGCACCATTTCCATGGCGATGACGGTCGCGCCCTTTTCGGCGGCCATCTTCATGTGCTTTTCGTTCTCGGCCGGATTGAAGAACGAGATCAGCGTCTGGCCCTCGCGCAGGCGCTTGACCTCGGTGTCGGTGGGCACACGAACCTTGGCGACGATATCGCAGGTCTTCCACAGCGCGGCCGCGGTCTTGATCACTTCGACCCCCGCCGCCTTGTAGTCGGCATCCGAAAAGCCGGCTTTTTCGCCGGCACCGGCCTCGATGGCGCATTCATGTCCGAGTTTCTGAAGCGCCTGGGCAGACTCGGGCGTCATCGCGACCCGGGCTTCGCCCTCGTGCACTTCCTTAGGTGTTCCGATCTTCAATTCTTCATTCCCCCGTATCGTTCAAACGGTTTTGGCTTGATGCAGCAGCGCTCGCAAAAGTCAGCGTGATGTAGGACGGACGCGCGTTATTTCACATTTTTTTACAAGTTGGAATGCAGCTATTGTCGCACTGTGTCAAATCCAACGCCGTGTTTTCTGGCAATAACGGGCAAAATCGGCCCGGAATTTGCGGCGCAGGCGGTTTTCTTCCCCGACAATGAAGCGGGTTTCGATGACCCAGACGAACAGCGGGACCAGCGGCAGCGACAGCACCGCGTCCCAACGCAGGATCAGCCCGGTCAGCACCAGCGCATCCCCGAGGTAAATGGGATTGCGCGACCGCGAGAAGATACCGGTGGTCACCAGCCGGTCGGCCTCGAGATGCGGGATGGGCGTCGTCTTGTGCCGGCGCAACTCGTAAAGCGCCAGCAGCATCAGGAGCAGGCCGCCGCCGACAAGGACGCCGCCCGCAAAATCCGCCCACGCCCCGCCAAAGCTCAGCCCCATGGGAAAACGCGTGGCCTGCAGCCAGGTCAGCATCCCGAACCCCACGAGCCAGACCGGCGGCAGATCGACCCATTTCATCGCAAAGCCCTTTCGTCGCGCAGGCGGAAAATGCAACCCCGCCCGGGCGTCATTCCCATTCCATCTCCTCGTAGACGCGCCCCGCATTCTTGGTGGCCAGTTCCTCGAACGTGTCGAGATGGGCCCATTGCGACTGATCCACGTAATAGGCCTCGGCCAGTTCGCCACCATTGTCGATATGCTCGCCGATCTTGGCGCGCAGATCCTTGAGATAATCCGTGGTGTAGCGCGTCACCTGCGCCATGTTCGTGGGATGCCCGTGGCCGGGGATCACGTAGGTGGCGCCCAGATCGGTAAAGGGTCCGTCGAAGGTTTCGATCCAGCACCTGGTGCAGGCGCCCTCGAAAATGGGCGGCATGCGTTCGTGGAACGCCATGTCGCCGGCGATGACGATGGACCATTGCGGGATCCAGACCTGCGTGTCCCCGGGCCCATGCGCGGGGCCCAGATGCAGGATCTCGAATGTCACATCGCCCATGGTCAGGTCGTAGCGGTCCTCGAAGCTGAGATTTGGGACCACGACGGTCGTGCCCTCGGCCTTGTCGCGGTTGTAGCGCTCCATGCCCTGCAGAATGAAATCTCCCTCGGCCTCGATTTCCTCGATCGCCTCGACATGGGCAAGAATATCCACCCCCTGCTCGGCCCAGTAGGAATTGCCGAGCATGGCATGCCCCTGCCCGTTCTCGTTGATGACCAGCTTGACGGGCTGATCGGTCACCAGCTTGATCTCGTCATGCAGCGCGCGGGCCAATCGGTAGGACGCGCCGCCGTTGACAACGACCACCCCGTCGCCGGTGACGACGAAGCTGAGATTGTTGTTGTGGCCCGCGTTTTCATAGGTCGGCGGGGCCGTGGCCCCGATGGCGGAAAACACGTGCGGAATGAACTCCACAGGTTTGGAATAGAGTTCCGATTGCGGGTATTGGTCGGCGATGTCTTCTGAGGCCAGCGCGGGCATCGCCAGCACGAAGGCCAGAATGGCGGTCAGGCGTGTCATGGAATCCTCCCTCCGATGATGGGGGATCATACGCATTCGGTTTTGTGAATGTCTAGGGGGTGCGTGTCGGGCCTTGCGATCGGTCGCGCGGCTTGCCACGGTGGCCCGACAGACGGAGGGCTCGGCATGCTGGAAGGCAAACACGCATTGGTGACCGGTGGCGGCACGGGCATCGGGCTGGCGATTGCGCAGGGCCTTGCTGAGGCGGGCGCACAGGTCACGATCACCGGGCGGCGCGTGGACGTGCTCGAGGCGGTGGCGGGCGGCGGGCTGCATCCGCAGGTGATGGATGTCAGCATCGAGGCCAGCGTCGCGGATGGCGTGGCGGCGGCGGTCAAGGCGCGCGGCCCGGTGCAAATCTGCATTCCCAATGCCGGCATCGCGGAGGGGCGTGCCGTGCACAAGACCGACACAGAATTCTGGCGCCGGATCATGGCGACCAACCTGGATGGCGCCTTCTGGACAGTGCGCGAATGCCTGACCGGGATGCGGCAGACCGATTGGGGCCGGGTCATCGCGATTTCGTCCATTGCGGGATTGAAGGGACTGAAGGGGGCGGCCGCCTATACCGCCTCGAAACACGGGATGATCGGCCTCATCCGTGCGCTGAGCGAGGATTACCTGGGCCAGCCCTTCACGTTCAACGCGGTCTGCCCCGGCTACGTTGACACCGAGATCGTCACCCGCAACGTGGATGCGATCAGCGAAAGGGCAGGCGTGAGTGCCGAGGCCGCCCGGGAGATGATGGTGGGCGCCAACAAGCACAAGCGCCTGATCGCCCCCGAGGAGGTGGCCGCGGCGGTGCTCTGGCTGGTGGGCCCGGGATCGGACAGCGTGAACGGACAGGCGATAGAGATCGCCGGCGGGCAGTTCTGAAATGACCGCGGTGGGTCGAAAATCCGTATCGGGGAAACGCAAACACGCTGTTGGACCCGAAGCCCTTGTGTCCAGGGCCGGATGCCTCCGGCGGGAGTATTTTGGGAACAGTGAAAGAGGTGCCCGCCTCGTCTTCATCTGGCTCAAAATACCTCGGGGGTTTGGGGGCAGAGCCCCCAAGGCCGGCGCGCCCCGAAGGCAAGAAGGGACGCGATCCGGGCCGATCGCGCATCAAGCGCTTTGGCCATTCATCGGCGCGTGTGTCTCACTGGACAACGCCATGCGCTGCTCGAGATCCGGATGCTGACCCGCGACGCCTTCAACGCCTATTGCGCCACCTTGCCGGCCACGACCCACGTGGTGCAATGGGGCAATGCCGATGTGTGGAAGGTGGGCGGAAAGGTGTTTGCCATCGCGGGCTGGAACAATGGCAAGGACGCCTACACGTTCAAGGCCAGCGAGATGGCCTACGAGATCTTGCAGGATCAGCCCGGGATCCGCCCCGCGCCCTACCTTGCCTCGCGCGGAATGAAATGGCTGCAGGTGCATGACGATCCGGGCCTCGGCGACGAGAGCCTGAAGCAACATCTCGCGGCGTCCTACGATATGGTCGTGGCCAAACTGACGAAGAAGAAACGTGCTGATCTGGGGTTGATGCCATGAGTGATTTCACCGCCACCCGTGCAATGTTCGAGCTGCCTGACGGGGTCACCTATCTTGACGGCAATTCGCTGGGCCCCCTGCCCCGCGCCGCCACGGAGCGCATGGCACAGGTGATGCGGGACGAGTGGGGGCAGATGCTGATCACCGGGTGGAACCGCGCGGGATGGATGGCGCAGCCCGCCCGCATGGGCGACCGAATCGCGCGGCTGATC
>JANSYB010000739.1 GCA_024742655.1 Paracoccaceae bacterium
CCGTCGATCTGGTCATACGCCTTGAAGTCACCGAAATACTTCGTGATCGCCGCCGTCAACGTCGTCTTGCCGTGGTCAACGTGACCAACAGTCCCGATGTTCACATGCGGCTTCGTGCGGTCAAACTTTTCCTTTGCCATGTCTCAGGGCGCCCTGTGTTGTTGGGGGGCCGGAAGCGGCCCGAATTGATACTCCGCGCGCATTTATTGGGTTGGCGCGGGAAAATCAAGCGGTTCATGCAAAGCAAGGGCGCGCCCGGCTGATCCGTTCACGACGCAGGCGCCGCCTCGGTTTCTTCGGCATCCGGCTGCGTTTCCGATACGGCCGCGGCCGCCGCTTTTTGCGCGTCGTCCATCATGGCCTCTTCGGCCTTGACGGCGGCGGCCGCGCGCTGCCCCCGGGGCTTGTTCTTGGCCAGCTGGCCGTCATCCTCGAACCAGCCGAATTCGTTGTTCTGGCGCACCAGCCAGTTCTGGATCAGCTTGGCCGCGTTGCGGCTGAGGTTCTCCATCTGCTTTTCCCTCGATTGGGTCAGACCCGAACTGATGATCGTGCCGCCCGAGATCGTCTCGACGATGGTGATCGTCTCGGGATCCTCGTTCAGCTTGACCTGCTCGGCATCGTCCCATGCGGTCACGTTGATGATCAGGGCCGACTTGGGCGCCGCCACAAGCGGAATGCCGGGAATGGCCAGAACGTAGCCCTCGACGGAAATGCCCAGATGATAGAGCCGCGTGCCATCGTAGCGCGAGAACCGTTCATCCACCGCCGATTTCATCGCCGCGATCCATTCTTCCTTGCTGGCCTCACGCGAGGCCGGCCCCTTGGTCAGGTTGGGCGCGACGACCACGTTGTGGCCAAGGTGGAAATTGCCCAGATAGGCCGGCGCCTTGTCGAGGTCATTCGGATTGGTGCAGGCAGCAAGGCCAAGAACGGCCACAAGAACGGTCAGAAGACGCAGCATCGTGTTCCCCAGAATAGCGGTAACGCCCCGATAGCGCAGCGGGGCCGCCAAAGCAAACAATCGCTTGACCGGCACGCGGTCGGATTTGCCCCTCAGGGGGGCGCGACCTATATCTGACACAGTTACACAAGGAGGACGCGATGCGCGACGCCACAGCCCCGGTCAAGGTACCATTGGTCACCGAACCCATGGGCATTCTGGGCAGCCTGAACACCGCGCGCCGCAACGTGCTGGGCATCATTCCGGAAATCGCCACACGACAGCCGATGGTGTCGGGGCGCACCGCCAAACGCTGGCACATGGTGATGGATCCCGGCGCGATCCGCCGGATTCTGCTGGAAGAGCTGGACAATTACCCCAAGTCGCTGGTCACCAAGAACCTGCTGAAACCGGCCATCGGGGAATCGCTTTTCATCGCAGAGGGCGCGCATTGGCGCTGGCAAAGGCGCACGGCCGCGCCGGTCTTTTCGCATCGCAACGTAATGAACCTGGCCCCGACCATGACCGCGGCCGCCGAACGCAGCGCCGAGCGCATCGCGAAAGCGGGCGACCG
>JANSYB010000041.1 GCA_024742655.1 Paracoccaceae bacterium
ACCAAATCTAAAGACGCCGACTCTAGATTTGGCGAAAATCGGGCAGAACGTCCGGCCATAATGGGAGAAACCCGTGACGCGCAGCAGAATTGCATCCTTTCAGCCTACCCGGGTGCCTCGCCACCTGTCAGGCAATGGTTCGTTTTCGGATACCCGCCCGGATGGTGGAGGATATTTGTGGACCGGGGGTGCTTCATGAAGACAATCGCCGCCCGCGACGTTTTTCAACCAACCGTTCTGTTGGCGCTGGCCCTTATGGCGATCATCGTCATGATGATTCTGCCGATGCCGGCCTGGGTACTTGATGTCGGCCTGGCGGCGTCCTTCGCGCTTGCCATCCTGATCTTCACCGTCACGCTCTTTATCGAGCGGCCTCTGGATTTCTCTTCTTTCCCGACGATTCTGCTGGCGTCGCTCATGTTGCGACTGTCGCTGAACGTGTCATCGACCAAACTCATCATCGGGCAGGGCCATACGGGCACGGATGCCGCCGGCGACGTGATCGAAGGGTTCGCCGACTTCGTCATGGGAGGAAGTATCTTCCTCGGGCTTGTCGTTTTCGGCGTGCTTCTGATCGTGAACTTCATGGTGATCACCAAGGGTGCGGCACGCATGGCGGAAGTCGGTGCCCGTTTTGCATTGGACGGAATGCCGGGTAAGCAGCTGGCGATCGACAGCGATATGTCGGCAGGGGCGATCAACCACCAGGAGGCCAAGGAGCGACGCGAACGCGAACAACAGGAAACGACGTTCTTCGGGTCGCTTGACGGTGCGTCGAAATTCGTCAAGGGCGACGCGATCGCCGGTCTGCTGATTACGTTGCTCAACCTAGTCATGGGGTTGATCATGGGGGTGGTTGTCCACGATATGCCGCTATCGACCGCGTTCGAAACCTATTCGATCCTGACGGTCGGGGATGGCCTTGTGACGCAGATCCCGGCCGTGGTCATTTCGATCGCATCGGCGCTTCTTCTTGCACGGGGCGGGGCACAGGGGGCCACGGATTCCGCTCTGGCCACGCAGCTTGGAAAATATCCATCGGCGATGGCGACCGTGGCGGTTCTGATGGTCCTTTTCGCGCTGGTTCCGGGCTTGCCCTTTGTTCCGTTTTTCATTGGGGGGATGGCCCTGGGGGGAACGGCGCTGTGGCTTGCCCGCCGAAATCATGCCCTCCAAACACATATCTCCGAGCCCGAAACAGAGGTGGGACCAACCCGTAAATCGATGGGCGACGTGCTCGATCTTGACGATATCCATGTCGAATTCGCACCCGATCTGGTCAACATGGTTCTCGATCCGGGCACCGGGCTTGAGGCGCGGATCGATAACATGCGCCGACATGTGGCAAGCCGGTACGGCCTGATCCTGCCCGAAATCCGTCTGACGGATGAGCCATCCCTGCCGCCCGGCACCTATCGGATCCGCATTCACGGGGTCGAACAGACACGCGCCGTTCTGCGACTGGATCACGTGCTTGCTCTGGATCCTGCCCGAAATCCCGATCTGCCGCAGGGCGAAAACGTGGAAGAACCGGTTTATGGCGCCCCGGCCCGCTGGATCCCGGAGGAGGCACAGGATGACGCGGCACTTGCGGGCACGACCCTTGTCTCCCCGGCCGAAGTGTTGGCGACGCATCTGCTCGAGGTGATCAAGCGCAACCTTGGCCGCCTTCTGACGATGAAGGCCATGCGCAAACTTCTGGATGAAATGGCGAACCTGAGCGACCCGAACCGTTCAGAGGCAAATCGAAAACTTCTTGATGAGATGATCCCCGACCGGGTGCCGACAGACCTTTTGCACGCGGTTTTGAGGCTCTTGCTTGCGGAACAGGTGTCGATCCGCAATCTGCCGTTGATCCTCGAGGCGACGGCAGACGGGCGCCAGATTCATTCCCACCCGGAATCTATATGTGAACATGTACGTCAACGCCTTGGGTTCCAACTCGTCGCCAGCCTGCAGCGCGAGGACGGAACCTTGCCGTTGATCCAGCTGTCCCCGGAATGGGAGGATACTTTTTCCACCTACCAGATGGATTCCGACCGCGGGCGCTTGGATGTCGCTCTGCCGCCGGAGCTGTTCAACGCATTGACGGCCAATGTGACCTCCGAGGTGCAAAGGGCGGGTGAACAGGGCCTGTTTCCCGCAATCGTGACCTCGACACCGCGTCGAAGATTTCTGCGTACGGTCCTGTCCTCGAAGGCGATCAGCAACCCTGTCTTGTCATTCGAGGAAATCGGCCTGGATGCGCAGCCATCCCTCGTGGGTGTGGTCGCGGCATGAACGCGGCCGGGGATTTGCTGGATCTGGGGGCAGAAATGCTTTGGCTGCATTTTATCGTGTTCCTGCGCGTGGGCCCGGTCATGGCACTTTTCCCCGGATTCGGAGAGCAGTCTGTCCCGGTGCGTATCAAGCTGGTTCTGGCCGCGATGTTCACCCTCGTTATCGCGCCTGCCCTGGCAGAGGAGCTGCGGCCAACAACGCTTGCGCCTCCACCGATAGCGTGGCTCGTTCTTTCGGAAACGGCCGTCGGCCTGTTGATCGGCATTGGCATCCGGCTGTTCCTGCTGGCGCTTCAAACCGCAGGTTCGATCGCGGCTCAGGCCACGTCGCTATCGCAAATTCTGGGCAATGCGGGTGTGACACCACTTCCGGCCATGGGCCATCTTCTTGTCGTGGGGGCATTGGCACTGGCGATGATGCTGGGCCTGCATGTGCGCGTGGCCCAGATGATGGTGTTGACCTACGGGCTTTTCCCGGTGGCGCAGCTGCCCGATGCCGCGTCGGTCTCGGTCTGGGGGATACGGCAGGTGGCCGCGGCGTTCGCGCTGGCCTTCACGCTTGCAGCACCGTTCGTGATCGCCTCGGTCCTGTACAATGTCACGCTGGGTGTCATCAATCGTGCGATGCCGCAAATGATGGTGGTTTTCGTCGGCGCGCCGGTCATCACCGGGGCGGGATTGTTCATCCTTTTCCTGCTTGCGCCGACCATGCTTACCATCTGGGCCGAGGCACTGGCGACATTCATCGATAATCCGTTCGGGGGCCGATGATGTCAGGGGGACAACAGGACGACACGGACAAGTCGCATGAACCGACGCAACACAAACTGGACGAGGCCCGAAAGAAAGGTGAGCTGGCACGGTCCGCTGACCTGACGACCGCTGCATCCTATGGCGGGTTCCTGTTGGCGGCCCTCGCCGCTGGAGCGACCTCGATCGATCAGATAAGCACGGCAATGACGGTTGTCATTGCCCGGCCCGGCCAGATGGCCAACCTGTTCTTCGGTGGTAGCGCATCCGCGCCTGTGGGTGGCCTGTTGAGTGCCGTGGTGTTGGGTCTTTTGGTCTGGTTCGTCGTGCCGGCCGCAACGGCGTTGCTGTCGGTTCTTGCCCAACGCAGCCTTGTCTTCGCGCCCGATAAACTGCGACCCAAGGTTTCGCGCATCAACCCTGTCGAGAACGCGAAGCACAAGTATGGTCCCAGTGGGCTTTTCGAATTCGCCAAGAGTTTCCTCAAACTGACGCTCTACTCGGTCCTGCTTGCTGTGTTTCTGGCTTACCGCCGTCCCGAGATGGCGGGCAGCTTGCATGCCGAGCCACTTGTTATCGGCGCATTGATGTCGCGCATGCTCGTGGAGTTCATGTTCGTGGTCCTGCTCATCGCAATTGCGATCGGGGTCCTCGACTACATGTGGCACCATTATGATCATATGCGCCGCCACAGGATGTCTCATCGCGAAGTCAAGGAAGAGCACAAGCAGCACGAAGGTGATCCGCACATGAAGCAGGAGCGCCGTCATCGGGCAACGCGTATCGCCTCGGATCAGATGATGTCGGATCTGCCCACGGCGGACGTGGTTATCGTAAACCCCACGCACTATGCCGTTGCGCTGAAATGGAGTCGCCTGCCCGGCGCGGCCCCGGTCTGTGTGGCCAAAGGCGTCGATCATATGGCACTTGCGATCCGCGAGCTGGCGATGGAGCACGGTGTCCCGATCCAGCACGATCCGCCAACCGCACGCGCGCTTTATTCATCGACGCAGATCGGAGAAGAGATAGATGTTGCGCATTATCGCGCTGTTGCGGCTGCGATCCGTTTCGCCGAAAAGATGCGCAAGCGCGCAGGGGCATGGTCATGACGGATTTCCTGCTTGGCTCTCTGGTTGAGCTCACTCATGTCAAGTTCGAGGCCGAGCAATCCCGTCTTCAGGACATTGTCGCCCAGGAAAACCGGTTGCGCGGCGAATTGCGGCGTCTGGAAGATCGCCACCGTGCCGCGCAGGCAGAACAACAGTCACAGTTCAACGGGCAAAGGGCCTTTGGCGGGGATGTTCTCTGGCAAGCCTGGCTGACCCGGACGCGTCATGACCTGCAGATCCGGCTGGCACAGGTTCTCGCTCAGAAGGGGCGAATGATGCGCAGTCTCCAACTTGCCCATGGGCGAAAACTCGCAGCCAAAGAGGTGCTCGCATCCCATGAGCAGAGTTGCAGAACCGCGCGACGCAGGCGCGACTGTGAGGCAGAACAGTCTCTAACCATTCTGAAATCCAGGTGTTGAGCGCAGATGTGGGTGGCCGCCGATCAATCTGACGCGGGCGTGTTCATTCGTGCCCGCTGATTTGGACAGCCGCGACCTCGGGTGCAAAAAACCGTGTCGGACTCCGGCTGTTAGATATCCTGACGCGCGATATCCGTGATCAGAACGCCGGATACAGCCCCTCCGAGAACACCTTGCGCGGTCTCCGTCAGGGCGGCGCGCAAAACGTCCATGTTGTTGGCGTTCGTGAACTCTCCGGCAAAACCACCCATGTTGGCGTGATCGAACAGAACCTGCAAAAATGAATCCCGTAGCTTTGGTTCGCGTTTGTAAACGGCCTCGGTCTGGCCCTCTGCGATCTCGACACTCAGGGACATGACGACAAGTGCGTCAACCAGATCGTTGGTCACGACCGGCACGACAAACTGGTTGTTCAGCTTCACATATTCCTGGGTCGTCTGCGCCTCGTCAGATGCAGGCTCATTTTGTCCCGTTTCTTCGGCCGTCATGGCGTCAACTCCGGGCTCTCCGCAAGGGTTCGCAAGGGCGTGATCCTCTGGCTGGGGACGCAGGAAAAAACCTGCACCCATCCCGCCGCCAAGACCGATTAGTACCAGAAGAACCGGGAGTAACTTTTTCATGTCTCGTCCTCAGAAAGGCAGCACCATATCAAGTGCCTGCTGACCGTAGCGGGGTTGCTGCACATCGGTGATCTGGCCGCGCCCGCCATAAGAAATCCGCGCCGCGGCAATCTTGTCGTAGGTTATCTCGTTCTGGCGCGAGATATCTTCCGGCCGGACATACCCCGTCACCAGAAGTTCACGCAGTTCGAAGTTCACGCGCACCTCCTGGGACCCCTGTATTGACAGCACGCCGTTTGGCAGAACATCGGTGATGGCGGCGGCGATGCGCAGGGTCAGTTCCTCGCGGCGGCTGACGGATCCATCGCCACCCGAACTTCCCGATGAGTTCGCTGAGACGGCCTCGTCCATGCTGGCGCCTTCGGGCAGACGTTCGTTGATGCGCTGCGGAATGCCAAACAGCTGCGGGATTCCCAGGCTCTCGGAGGCGTTCCGGGAGCGCGAGGTGGAGTTCGAGATTTGTGCCTCTTCGTCGATTTCGATGACAACGGTCAGGATGTCTCCCCGCTTCATGGCGCGCCGGTCACCGAACAGAGACCGCTGGCCACCACTCCACAGCGAGGCCTCATCGACAGGCCGACGCGTATCGGCCACCACAGGCAGGCCGGGATCGAACATCGCTCGGTGCGCAGGGGTATCTTCGGCTGAAGAGAAACTGGGCGCCTTGCCGAAATGATCGAGGCGGGCGCAACCGGAAAGACCGACAATCGCGCCGAAACAGAGACTGAAACAGAGTTTGTACATCGACGTGTCCTATTGTGAAACCATGACGCGACCGTCGGCCGTGACGAAGCCCGAGATCGTGTTGCGCGACGACATGTTCATGACGCGGACGATTTCGCCCACACCGGCACGGTCAAGTGCGCGCCCCTCGGCCGAGATGCGCAGGCCGTTCTGGATGAAGATCAGCGAAACGATCTGGTTTCGATCGATCACGGCCGGCGGCCCGACATCTCCGATCCGAACAGGGCGGCCAGCGTACAGGGCGACACGTGCCTCCATCCCGATGATCTGCGCGGGGTCCGAAACGGTTCCGGGAAGAGTGCCGGGTTTGATCACCAGGTCCTGCGCCGTCACAAGGCTTTGAGGTCGGATTGTCCGTGCCGCCACGACCGTATCTGCAAGCGCAGGTCCGCAAAGGAAACAAAAAATGAGTGCCAACCGCATCATCAGCGCACCTGGGTGGTCGCACTGAGCATCTGGTCAGCGGCCGTTATGACCTTGGCATTGAGCTCATATCCGCGCTGTGCCTCGATCAGTTCCGTGATCTCCCGGACCGGATCGACCGAACTGTCCTCGAGATACCCCTGGCGCACGGTACCAAGGCCGTCTTGGCCTGGGGTCGTTGTGATCGCGCCGCCCGAAGCTTCGGTTTCAACGAAGAGGTTGCCGCCGATCGCCTCAAGACCCTTGGGGTTTGTGAAGCCCGACAGGTTGAACTGGTCGATCAACTGAGCTTCTGTGGCATCCGCGAAATAGGCATAGACCTCGCCGTCGGCGTTGATCGAAATACTGCGGGCGTCATCCGGGATCGTGATCTCGGGCGCCACGGGAAATCCGTCCGATGTCACGATCAGCCCATCGGCCGATCTCTTGAGCGCGCCATCGCGCGTGTAGGCGGCCTGACCGGATGGCAACGCCACCTCCAGAAAACCTTTGCCCTCGATGGCCAGATCCAGATCACCGCCCGTCGCTGATAGTGATCCCTGCGCCAGATTGACCGAGATGGCCGCGGGCCGCACGCCAAGGCCAAGCTGAACGCCGGTGGGCAGAACGGTGCCGTCGGCGGCATTGACAGTGCCCGCGCGCGAAAGCTGCTGATAGTGCAGGTCGGCGAATTCGGCCCGGCGCGTGTTATAGCCGGTCGTGGACATGTTCGCGAGGTTGTTGGAAATGGTTTCCACCCGCATCTGTTGGGCGGCCATGCCCGTTGCGGCGATTTTCAGGGCGCGCATGCGTATCTCCTTGGGTTTTTAGCTACGCGTCAGCGCTTTGAGCGCGTCGCGAATACGTTCGTTTTCTGCATCGAGAAAGCTCTGGCCAAGCTCATAGGAGCGTTGCACCTCCACCATTCGGGCGATCTGGCTGATCGGATCGACATTGGCGTTCTCGACAAAGCCTTGCAGCATCCGGCCCTCCAGAACCGGCTCTGTTTCACCTTCGGTCCGGAACATCACGCCCCCCTCGCGGATCATGTCCAAAGGGTCGATCGGCCGCACGAGACCGATCTGGCCAATCAGTTGCCCATTGGCGCTGATCGTGCCATCGGATGAGATGCCGGGTGCCCCGGTATCCGGTGGAACAAAGACCGGCGCCCCGCCAGCATCCAGAACACGGTGCCCGTCAAGCGTGACCAGATCGCCTTCGGCGGACAGGGTGAAGTTGCCGGCGCGTGTCAGGCGCTCTCCATTCGGGGTTTCAATGAGAAAGAAGCCTTCGCCCTCGATCGCAAGGTCCAGCGCCCCGCCCGTTTGGGTCAGCGTGCCCTGTGCAAAGGAGGTGGCCCGCACATTGGCCGTTGCCATTGAGACCGACGGGCCATCCTTGACCCGCGTGACGTGTTCGGAAAAGACCAGACCTTCCTGCCGATATCCGGTGGTGACCGCGTTTGCGATATTGTTGGCCACCGTCTGCATTTCTCGCAGCAATCCGGCCTGCCGTGTAAGGGTTGTGTAGCCTGTTGTTTCCATCTCAACCTCCGATGATCAGCGGAACCAGCCTGTCCTGGAAAAAAGCGACGAGGGTTTGCGTCATGAACCCCATCGAGAGCCAGAAAACAGCGACGATGGCCGCCAGTTTCGGCACGAAAGTCAGGGTCAGTTCCTGGATCGACGTCAGCGCCTGAAACAGGCCGACCACAAGACCGGCACCAAGAGCCACCGCAAGGATCGGCAGAGACGTGATGACCGCGACCCAAAGCCCCTGGCGGAGGGTATCGAAGAAGATGATCTCATCGAGCATGGATCACACGGGCATTCTCAGGATTTCCTGATAGGCCTCGACCACCTTGTTGCGCACTGTAACGGCCGTTTCCACCGCCAGTTCTGTTTGTGCCAGCGCCTGGACCAGCGCGTGCGGGTCCGCGTTCCCTGTCATGGCGGCCTTGGCCGTGGTTTCAGCCTCCTGAAGGGTTGCTGCGAAATCCCGGGTGAGACCGGCAATTGTCTCACCCACCCCGCCCTGACCGGCCTGCGGCTCGGTGGCGGGGCGGGCAGCTGCATATTTCTGAACAGCACTGATCGTTTTGATATCCATTCTGGATCTCCTTTATCTGCGAAGCAGGTCGAGCAGGCTGGACGACATTTGTCGGGCCTGGTCGAACATCTTCAGATTCGCCTCGTAGCTGCGTTGCGCTTCGCGGGCGTCGGCCAGTTCGATCACGAGATTCACGTTCGAGCCTTGGTAGTGCCCGCTGTCATCGGCCATCGGGTGGGCCGGATCGAAGATTTCGGCCAATTCGGTCCGGTCGAGATGCACGCGGCTCGCTTCGACACCACCGGCACTTTCGGGCGCTTTGACGGTTTCGAAGGAAACCAACTTGCGCCGGTATCCCGGCGTATCGGCATTGGCAATGTTCTCGGACACATGCCTCAAACGCTGGCTCTGGGCTTTGAGGGCGCTGGAGGAGACGGAAAGCGCGTCGGAAAATTCACTCATTCTGAGATCTCCTATTGCCGGCCAACCGCACTGCGCAAAACACCCAGTGCGGATTTGTAAATCGTGATGGCGCGATCATGTTGCCGCTTGACGTCTACGGCATGCAGCATTTCGGACTCGACCGAGACGGTGTTACCGTTCGGATCAGCCTGCGTGCCGGGGCGGTCAAATGTCTGGATGTCGCCGCCCGGGACTGTTCCGTTCAGGTGCGTGACCCGGGTGGCGCGTTGGGCATATCCGGCCGTTTCAGAGTCCAGTATTGCCTGAAATGGCGTGACGTCCTGCGCAGTGTATCCTGGCGTATCGGCATTCGCCATGTTGCGGGCAATCACCGCCTGCCGGCTGCCGGCATGGGTGGCCATGGCATGGGCCATGCGGAACACTTCGAGATTTTTGTACATCGGGGCTTCTCCCTCGATTGGCTTCAATCAAGGCTTAACCCTGATTCCTTTAAAAACCGTTTTCAGAAGATTGTTGGAGAGTTCGATGCGCCTGACAGACCTGACCGCCCTCAAGACAGAAATTTCCAACCTGCATTCGGTGCGGTCCGTTGGTCGTGTAACAGCGATCGATGGCACATTGGTTCAGGCGCAGGGCTTGTCCGGGTTGGCCAGCCTTGGGGACCGTATCATCATTCATCGGCGTGGCACGCCCGGTCTTGCCGGTGAAATTTTGAAGATTTCCGCAGAATCAGTCTCTATTCTCACGGATCACGAGCCAACGGCAATTGTGCTCGGGGACAGGGTCTCGCTCGGCCAGCCCGGGACTGTCTCGCCATGC
>JANSYB010000241.1 GCA_024742655.1 Paracoccaceae bacterium
GCCATCATAAAGCCGTAACCCCTCCCATACGCCGTCGCCCAGCATGAAGCCGCTGTCATAGACGCTGACCAGCGCCTCGGCCTTGGGAACGATGCGGCCATTGAGCCAAATCAGGATCGTCTCGTTGCGGGCGTCTTCCTCGGCCTGATGGGTGGTCTGGTGGTCGGTCATGGCAGCCCCATTTGTTACAGCCCCGCCGGGCGGAATTATTTCATCGGACGCTACGTGCGCCGGAAATCGGAGCCAAGTGGTAAATTCGGCTCACCGTCGCGTGACATCCCGCGCCATTGTCTTGGCGACGAGGTTTGTCTGCCGCAAACTGCGCCAGAAACTGGAGGGCAGATCATGGTTCGACTACGGGAAATCAAGGCGGTTGCATTGGCGGTTTTCATTGCGCTTGGCATATCCGTCCAGGCGGACAAGGCGCATGCGGCCGGCACAGAAATCCTGACCGTGGCGGGCGGTTGTTTCTGGTGCGTCGAATCGGATTTCGAGTCGGTCCGCGGGGTCAAGGAAGTCATTTCCGGCTATACCGGCGGGACCACCAGGAACCCGACCTACAAACAGGTCACAAAAGGCGGCACAGGACATTTCGAGGCGGTTCAAATCCTGTTCGACCCAAACCGCGTGTCCCGTGACCAGCTGTTGAACATGTTCTTTCGCTCGGTCGATCCCACGGATGCAGGCGGGCAGTTCTGTGATCGCGGGGAAAGCTATCGCACGGCCGTATTCTTTTCCAACGCCCAACAGAAGAAGGCAGCTGAACAGGCAAAAACCGAGGCCAGGCAAGAGCTTGGTCAAAGAATAGTGACCCCGATCCTGAATGCCTCGAAATTCTACAAGGCGGAGGACTATCACCAGGACTACTACAAGGGTAATAAACTGGTGGTCACACGGTTTGGACCCAAACGGCAATCGGAGGCCTACAAAGCTTACCGGAGGGCCTGCGGCCGGGACGCCCGTGTCAAACAGCTTTGGGGGAGTGCCGCACCGTTCGTGGCCAAGTATTAAAGCAGGGCATTCACGTCCGATCGAATGGGGATGGCGCCGGCGGTCCCACGGCGCTGGATTTGCAGGGCCGCGGCAGATGTACCAAGGCGCAAGGCCTGTTCAGGCGACATGCCCTCCGCAAGGCCGGCCACAACATAACCGGCAAAGCAATCACCTGCGCCAGTCGTGTCGACGGGCTTTACCTTCCGCGCAGGCACGTGCCTGGTGGTCTCGTTCTCGATCCAGTCCACTCCGGCCGATCCCTTCGTGACGATCTGAACCATCGCGGGCAGATCTGAAATCGTATCGCCAAGCACCTCCGTCAGTTGCGAAAACTCGACGGAGTTCATCACCAGAATGTCCACATAGGGCAGGACCGCGCGCACGGAATCAGGAGAAAAGGGCGCGGCGGAATAGACGACGGTCATGTCCTTCGACCTTGCCAGTTTCGCGGCTTTGGCCTGCAGATTTGTCTCATTCTGCAGCAATAGAAAATCGCCCTGCCCTGCAACCATAAATGCGGATTCGACGTCTGTTAGAGACTGTTCTTGGTTTGCGCCGGGGAAGATAACGATTGCATTTTCACCACCGGTATCGACATTGATAATGGCGTGACCGGTCGTGCTATCCAGCATCGTGACATGCGTGCAATCAACACCATGACCCTCGAGCTCGGAGATCGCCCAAGCCCCGTCAGGGCCAACTGCGCCGACATGTATCACTTGCGCGCCAGCGCGGGATGCAGCAACGGATTGATTGGCCCCCTTCCCGCCAAGCTCACGGGTAAGTGCCGTTGCCGCCAGCGTTTCGCCCGGCACGGGCAGATGCGGCACTTGATAAATGTAATCGGCATTTATCGATCCGAAGTTGTAGATCATGTTGCATTTCCCTGTTTGTCGCAGGGTTCATCGGTTTCACGCATGATGCAAGACAAGAGACGGTTTGCCCTTTCTCGCCCCGGCGGGGATTTGTAAGGTTTGTTCCAACGTGAAAGGGGGCGGGCGTGACATCCACCGTAACGCCGATGATGGCGCAATATCTTGAGATCAAGGTACAGTATCCCAGCGCCCTTTTGTTCTACAGGATGGGTGACTTCTACGAGTTGTTTTTCGACGACGCCGTTGCGGCGGCCGAGGCGCTCGATATCGCGCTGACAAAGCGCGGAAAGCATCTGGGAGAGGATATCCCGATGTGTGGCGTACCGGTGCATTCTGCCGAAGGATATCTGCTGACCCTCATCCGCAAAGGTTTTCGTGTGGCGGTCTGCGAGCAGATGGAGGACCCGGCGGAAGCCAAAAAGCGGGGCTCCAAGGCCGTAGTGAAGCGCGATGTGGTCAGGCTGGTGACACCGGGCACCCTGACCGAAGAAAGCCTGCTGGAGGCGCGGCGGCACAATTACCTGGCCAGTTTTGCCAATATACGGGGCGATTGTGCGCTGGCATGGGTCGATATATCGACCGGGTCGTTTCACGTGATGCCCCTGTCGGAGATCAGGCTCGGGCCTGAGCTCGCACGGCTTTGCCCAAGCGAGCTGATCGTGGCCGATGGACAAGAAGGCAGCTTGCAAGATGCCGAGACTGAATTTGGCGTATCCCTGACGCCGTTGGGTCGGGCGGCCTTCGACAGTTCCGGGGCGGAAAAACGCCTGTGCCGTCTTTTCTCCGTTGGCACACTTGAGGCTTTCGGCCAGTTCACCCGACCCGAAATCGCGGCGATGGGCGCGGTTGTCGAGTATCTCGAGATCACCCAGAAAGGAAAGCTTCCGCTGCTCGCCCCACCGGTCAGGGAGAGTGAAAGCCGTGTGATGCAAATTGATGCAGCCACGCGGCGAAACCTGGAACTGACCCAGGCCCTGTCAGGCGGCCGCGCCGGATCGCTGTTGTCGGCCATTGATCGCACGGTCACCGCCGGCGGCGGTCGTTTGCTGGAACGGCGCATATCGAGCCCAAGCCGGGTGGTGGCCACCATCCTGTCTCGGCTGGATGCGGTCCAGTATATGTTGGAACAGTCGCGGTTTCGTGACCAGCTTAGAGATGCGCTTCGCAAGGTTCCGGATCTGGATCGTGCGCTCTCTCGACTTGGCCTTGATCGTGGTGGCCCTCGTGATCTTGCCGCCATCCGTAACGGATTGACGCAAGCCGCCCTGATATCGCAGATAGCGAATGCGGGTGATCCCCCATCGCTTGTCACCAGCGCAATGCAAGACCTCTTGGGCCATGACGATCTTCTGGATTTGTTGGATCAGGCTCTGGTAGCCGATCCCCCATTGTTGGCACGGGATGGAGGCTTTATCGCCGAGACATATGACAATGACCTCGACGAGGCGCGCCGCCTTCGTGATGAGGGGCGCGGCGTGATTGCCGGTATGCAGGCCGAGTATGTCGGTCTGACTGGTATTCAAAGCCTCAAGATCAAACACAACAACGTGCTGGGCTATTTTGTCGAGGTGACGGCAACACATGCCGAAAAGATGCTGTCGACGCCCCTGAATGAAACCTTCAAGCACCGCCAGACAACGGCCAATCAGGTGCGGTTCACCACAGTGCCACTGAGTGAAATGGAAACGAAAATTCTCAACGCTGGTGGACGGGCGCTTGCGATCGAAAAGCGTCTCTATGACAGCCTGAAAGCGGCCGTTCTTGATTATTCTGCCGAGATATCGCAGGCCGCACGCGCGTTGGCGGAGCTTGATCTGGCGGCCAGCCTTGGCGATCTGGCCCACACCGAGGATTGGTGCCGGCCCAGGATTGATGAAAGCCGGTGCCTGACTATCGAAGGCGGTCGCCACCCCGTGGTGGAACAGGCATTGCGCAAACAGGGCGGCGAGCCGTTCATTGCAAATGACTGTTCGTTAGGGGCGGACAGTGATGTCTGGCTTTTGACCGGACCCAACATGGCCGGTAAGTCAACCTTTCTGCGGCAGAATGCACTGATTGCCGTGCTGGCGCAGATGGGTGGTTTCGTGCCCGCAAAAAACGCGCATGTCGGTATAGTCAGTCAGCTGTTCAGCCGGGTCGGGGCGTCGGACGATCTGGCACGAGGACGATCGACATTCATGGTCGAAATGGTCGAGACGGCCGCCATTCTTAATCAGGCGGATGATCATTCTCTGGTGATCCTGGACGAGATCGGTCGCGGCACGGCCACATATGACGGGCTGTCGATTGCGTGGGCCACGCTGGAGCACCTGCACGACGTCAACGGCTGTCGCGCCCTGTTTGCCACGCATTATCACGAACTGACACATCTGAGCGAAAAACTGAACCGTGTCGAGAACGCGACCGTCGCCGTCAAGGAACATGAGGGTGATGTCATTTTCCTGCACGAGGTGCGCAAGGGCGCTGCCGACCGAAGCTACGGCGTTCAGGTGGCCAAGCTTGCCGGGCTACCGGCAGCAGTTGTGGAGCGCGCGCGCGTGGTTCTGGATGCGCTTGAGAAAGGCGACCGCGAAGGTGGAGGAAAACGCGAGGCATTCATCGACGATCTTCCGCTGTTCTCGGTCGCGGCCACGCCAGCGCCAAAGCCGGAGAAAGGGTCAGCCGTCGAGGCGCGGCTTGCCGATATTCTGCCCGATGAATTGACCCCGCGAGATGCGTTGAATCTGATCTACGAATTGAAGGATCTGAAACCCGGGTGATCACCAGCTGCCGCTGGCCCCGCCACCCGAGGAAGAGCCCCCGCCAAAAGACGAACTTCCGGACGAAGAGCTGGATTTTTTCGGGATCGTCTTTTCGACCGAATATGTATCATTGCAGTGGCGGCAGGAGTAATCGATCCGCTTGCGGCCCGTCTTTGTTGTCGAGGCGTGTTCCAAGATCGTTGTCTCGCCTTCCATCGTTTTGAACCCGCAACTGCGGCAAGCACCAAATCTGGAAAACAGAGACTTGTACGCCTCAATGGTCCTGTGTGCGCATTCTGGGCATTCCCAGACATCATAATCGACGCTGTTCAATTGCTCCTCCAGGAGCTGGCCCTCCTGCAGATAATTGTCATCCCA
>JANSYB010000227.1 GCA_024742655.1 Paracoccaceae bacterium
CATCCCGCGCCATCACCTGCACATGCAAGACCGAACCTGGATGTGAGCTGAGCCCTCATGGCCGGCATATCCCGATAACCTGCAGCCGGGGGCTCAGCCCCGCCAGATCACCGCCGCGCGAGAGGGCACGCCGTCACTTGCCATCGCCACCGTCGCCATCGCCACCATCGCCGCCATCGTCACCGCCATCATCACCATCGTCTCCGCCATCATCATCGCCGCCCCCATAGCCGCCACCGTCATCACCCCCATCATCGCCACCGTCATCACCACCATCGTCTCCGCCGTCATCGCCGCCGTCATCGCCGCCATCGTCTCCGCCGTCATCCCCACGGTCATCGCGGCCATCGTCGCCACGGTCATCACGGCCTTCATCTCCGTCGTCGCCATCGTCCCCGTCATTGTCACCGCCCGCAAATCCGCGATCGCCCGAGCGGCCACTGCCCTCCTGCCGGTCATCATCGCGCCCTGAGTCGTCGTCTGCACGGTTTGCCGGCACGGCTTCGTTCCGGTTGATCTGCCCATCCCGGTTCTTGTCCTGGGCCGAGAGAACCGCGTCCGCGCCGCGCTGTCCGAACCGCGCTTCGAGCTCGGCACGGGTCAACGTGTTGTTCCTGTCCCGGTCCAGTTCACCGAAACTCACCTGTTGCGCCGACGCGGGCAAGACAAGCAGGGCACAGATTGCAGTGTGCAGCAGAAGATGTTGACGGATCATGATAAACCCCGGTTCTGATTGATGCCCTGAAGGATATCGCGCAGGCGTCCGTGGGCATTGGCCCAAAGTCTGATCAAGACCGGGACCGTCGCGCGGGTCTGCGTGGTTCGGGTTCAGGACACCCGGTTTGGCCGCGATGCGGCCCCCGCGGGACCTGTGGCCGGCATGGCGGCACATATGGGCGGGGTGGCGAACCGGGCGGCGTGGTCTATCTTGCGGGTATGCGTGCTTTTCTCGCCCTTCTCCTCCTGCCAACCCCGGCCCTTGGGTGGGAGTTCACGCCCGGCCTGCCCTGTCGCCTCACCCATGAAACGCCCGATGCGCGGGTGGAGCTGACCCATGACCCCACGGCCCCGCTTTACACCATCACGATCACCCGGGATGCGCCGTGGCCCGAGGCCCCGGCCTTTGCCATGCGGTTCGACGGGCCTGCCACGCTGAGCATCGGCACCGACCGGCATGTGCTGAGCCAAGACGGCCGCGCACTGACCGTCACCGACCGGGGTTTCGGCAACGTGCTGGACGGGCTGCAATACAACGACACCGCCTGGGCCATCGCGGGGGATGTTGCCGTGCCCTTCCCGCTGGACGGCGCCGCTGCGCCCGTGGCGGCGTTCCGCGCTTGCGAGGGCGCGCCCCTGTCCAGCTGACCGGTCGGCCGGGGTTCACCCCGGCACAGGTTACCGCCGCACAGCATCCTCGGGCTCCGCGCAGGGATAGGTCGCCCCGTCGGGCATCCGGCAAAGCGCCGTGAAATACCCCGCCTCGACCTGCTGCGTTCCGGCAAGGCTGTGCATCCGGTCCTGCCGGTCCAGATAGGCGTTGCAGCTGCTCAGGTAATATCGCTCACGGCGAATATCCGAGGCGTACCACGCGGCAAAGGCCGCGGCGGCGGCACGGGCCGGATCGGCGGTGGTCTCCATTTCCGCGGCGAAGGCCGCCGCGATATCGGTTGTGCTGTCCCAGTTTTCCAGCGCCTGCCATACCTGCGGATCGCCATCGGTTTTCAGGTGCCAGGCCACCAGCAGGGCGATGGCGTTGGCGTCCGCCTCGATGGCAAAGACCGCGCGGGCATTTTCGCGCATCGACAACGCAGGCGACGGGCAGGCCCCGAGGCGCAACTGATCGAGGTGGCGCAACTCATGCAGAAGAACCGCCCGTCGCAGGCCCGGCTCAAGATCCGCGCGCAGCACGATCCGCGCCGTGTCGGCCTCGAGATAACCCAATTCGCCGAAAAGGCTGTCGGATACGCAGATGTCCAGCATTGGGTCTGCCAGGGCCGCGTTCAGCGACGGGAAATCGGCCACGGCCTCGCGCAGATCGGCCACCATCGATCGAAGCTCTGCCGGGCCCTCGTCGAAGGGGGGCGAAAGGCAGGTCTCGCCGGCGTTCTGCGCGGCCAGGGGCGCCGCAAGAAGGCACAGGAACACGGCAGTGAGAAGGGGCGGCCAACGCACGAGAGCGCCCTAACCGCCGCCCGGAACAAGCGCTACTTCGGTCAGCTTGCGGTAGAATGGCAGGTGATGTTCCAGATAGTCGCGCAGATGCGGCTCATCCTCGATCAAGGCATCGAATTCCATTTGCTTGCGGACCATCTCCTCGGCGTCGGCTGTGCGAATACCGGAAGAGGTGCTGGCCTCCTCGTGCCAGGCGCTGACATGTTCCCAATCCTTGGGTGGGGCCTGCCAGTCGAACGCGGCCTCGGCATAGTCCAGCCCGACGGCGGACCAATAGGCACGCATCGTACCACTGGGATCGGCGCGTACCATTTCCGCCTCGACCACCACGGGGCTGTGGCCTGCCTCGCGCACCGCCTCGTACAGCCGCCATTGCGCCTCGAGCCCGACATGCTCAAGATCGAACCCGGGATCCAGCTTGTGGTAGCTCAGGATCGAGGCCATGGGCGAGCGGATCAGAAAGCTGTGCGTGATCCGCGCCAGACGCGCGGTATCGTCCAGCATCCGCGGCACCACGTAATAGGCCATGTCCTTGAAGAAGACGGGCGCGCGGGTGGCCTCTTGCTCCAGCATCGTGCAGATGCCGTCATAGGTGGTGGGATGCCCGTCCAACGGCTCGAACCCGGGAAAATCACGGCCCTGCCCGACGTAGTAGTCATGCATGAACGGCTCATGAAAACAGGTCAGGTCGCCGCGCTCACGCATGATGCGTTCCGTCGCCGTCGACATCGAACGCGGATGCGCCCAGAGCGCGATGATCTTGTGCATGGATCAATCCTCCCAAGCGTCAGCCTACACAGGCGGCTCGGGGCTTTCCATATCTTACTGGTGACGGGCGCAAAGCCATCACTCGGTGCGCATGTCATCCTGTACGCAGGCCACGCCCGGCATTCCAGGCGTCAGACCCAAGGCAGAGGCAAACGCGATGCACCGCGCTTTCATGGTGGTTTTTCGTCCGGTCAGTTTCAGGGGTAACGCGCCGAATGAAACATGACCGCGCTGGCCCGTCCCTTACCGCCCGCCCGGCATCGGAATGCGGTGGCTGACAGCTCAGAAGTCGAACAGATCCTCGAGGAACCCGCCGCGCTTTTTCTTGCGGGGACGGTCATCGCCCTGCCAGGTCTGCGCCTGCGAGGGCTGCGGCGCGCCCGAACGTTCGATGATCTTGTCCAGCTCGCCCCGGTCCAACCACACGCCCCGGCATTGCGGACAATAATCGATTTCCACGCCTGAACGATCGGAAATCACAAGCGTTTCACCATCAACGGGGCATTTCATGGGCTGTTTCCTTTCATCAAATCCGTTCGCGAGATGAAAGGGATGTGGGGTCGCCCGCGCCCGCGCGCAAGGGTCATTCGCCTGTGACACTCAGCCCCAGCATCCGCCAGCTCTGCATGCCGCCGCGGTAATAGAATATTCTGTCCGCCGGATAGCCGGCGGCGATCATGCGCCGGATGGCACTGGGTGACTGGCCACACCACAGCCCGTTACAGAACAAGACCACGGGCCGGGCCTGCGCACAGTCGAACCCCTCGAAATCGATCTCGCAGCCCAGCTCGTCCAACCGGTCGGGGGCCTCGAGATAGGGGATGTTGACCGCCCCGGGGATGGAGCCGCCCGCGAACCATTCGCGCGTGCGGCTGTCGATGACGAGGGCCTCCGGATCCGCCAGCATGTCCAGCAGCTCCAACTCGCCGATCGTGGTCACGCCGGGTGCGGCGATCATAGGCTGGATGCAGAACGGCGGACAGGGCCGCGAGGTACGCGCCCATTCGCCGGTCAGTTCATGGGTGTTGTCCTGGATCCGGCTGATTTCGGCTGTGCCCTCGGTCGTCTCGACCGGAACGGCCGGAACATCCGGGCGGATATTGACCGGCTCCTGCGCCGACACGGCCCCACCGGCCAAAAGCGCGACCAGATAAACGATGGCTCTCATTGTGATGCTCCCTGCTTTGGGTGAATCGCGACACGTCCCGGCTCAGCGCACCACGTGCACGGCGCATTTCGCATGCCGCACCACCTGATGCGCGGTCGAGCCCAGCAACAAATCCTGCATGCCTGGCCGGTGGCTGGCGATCACGATGCAATCCACCCCGTTCTCCTCGGCCCAATCCAGGATCGTGCGACCCGAATGGCCGGTCACGACCACGCCCTGCGCGCGCGGCAGGCTGGCGGCCATCTCGGCCATTTCCGCCTCGATCGCCTCGCGGCTTTCCACCAGGTATTCCGTCGGCATGTAGGAAATTGCGTAGGCGGGAATCTGTTCCATCACGTGGAGCAGGGTAATCCGGCCATCCTCCTCGGCCAGAAGTTGCGCCACGGCGACCGCGCCCGCGGCATCGCGGTCTTCATCGAACGAAACGGGCACCAGAATGTTCTTGTACATGTCACCCTCCTGAGACTGATTGCGCTCCACTGTGCCCTCGGGATGATCCCGGCGCATTGATCCAGATCACACCCTTGCGCGCTGTGCATCGGCGGGTTGTCGCACCCGGCCTCTCGCCGGGGCGATCCCGGGACGGTCAAGACGTTACTGGCCGGCCTCTTCGAGTTGCCGGGCGATCTCGACGGCCCATTCACCGATGATGGGCAGAAACTCCACCTGGCTGACCGACCAGGCCAGAGCGGACAGCAGGACAGAGGCCCCCAGCACCGTGCCCAGGCCAAGGGCCAGGCCGCGGGCAAAGGAATAGGCCAGCAGGCGCGGCATGGAGTTGTGCATCCGGATGAACCTGTGCCCGTTCAGGCGCGCCACTTCCTCGCGCAACGCGCGTACCTCCTCGGCCAGGTCCGCCCCGTCCTTCACCCGAAGGTCTCCGCCACGTCATACATGACCGGCTCGAAGCTTTTGCATAGATCGTTGATCTTGCGATTGCGCCGGCGCATCTCTTCGCTGCGCAGCATGGCAAGAAAATCTTCGCGTTTCTGCCATTGCGAGTAGTTGGCGATGCGGGTCTGGGCGTCGTTCACATGCAGGCCCGCGGCGATGAACCCG
>JANSYB010000213.1 GCA_024742655.1 Paracoccaceae bacterium
CCAGGTGGTGGGCCTTTTGATGGAGGGCAAGACCAACCGGCAGATCGGTGATCGCCTGGCCATCAGCGAAAAGACGGTCAAACACTACGTGGGCGTCCTGAAGGGCAAGTTCTGCGCCGCCAACAGACTGGAAATCGTCCTGCATGCCCAGCGCCTCGGGCTTTGATCGGCATGGCGTCTGTTGTGGCAGACATGCGGGTCGTGGCCGCAGGTCTGAACACGCCCGTCCACGCGCAAGACACCTGTCGCGCGTGTGCGCGGCAATCGGTTGATTTCTGACATGCAGCACCTGGGGAAAAGATTGCTTTTCCTCGGGTTGTCCGGGCTGTTGACGCGGCGCAACCGATGCATTTGCGAAAACAAATAGATATGTGAAGAGTGATTACAGAACCATGACAATAAGTACCTCCCGGGACCAGGGGACATTCAAGCAGATCAGCGACATCGGCGGTGTCGGCGGGTTTCGGCGCTTTCTGTTGCTGCGACTTCAGACCAAGATTTTCCTGGTCGTCCTTGTGGCGATCCTGAGTTTTGGTGCCGGGCTGCAATACTGGAACCAAAGAACACTTTTCGCGAACGAAGTCCGGCTCGCATCGGACAAACACCTTGTGATCGCGTCGAACCTTGCCCTGTCGCTGTCGCGTTACATGCGTGATGCCTCGCTTCTGTTCAAGCATGCGGTTCAGGAGCTGAATCAGACTGGTGCCGATCAGGCCGTGATCGAAAGTCACGTGGCGCTTCTGTCGACGATCAACATCCAGGGACTGAAGATCCTGTCGCCCCAGAACGAGGTTCTGGCCACATTCGCACCACCGGGTGCCGCATTCGATCTGCCGGACGAAACCATCCTGGAGAACCTGCGCATCGGCACGAACGCCAAACTGCACGACGTGCAGATTTCCGGTGTCACGCGCGTCAATGATGAACGCTACTTCATCATGGGGCTGAACCTGCCCGGCGAACAATTGGCCATCGGATATCTGTCGCTGGATTACATCAAGGCGGTCCAGCAGAAGATTTCATTTGGCGAGTTGGGCCACTCCGCGATTTTTGACGCGACCGGGCGGGCGGTGGCGCATCCTTCGGCCAGGGTCGAGGAAAACATGATGGATGCCTCGGGGATTTCCACGGTCAGCAAGATGCTGAACAGGCAAACCGGGGTCGACATCTTCTTTTCGCCACCAATGCAGGCCGACATGATCGCGGGGTTCACCTTCATACCCGAAACAGGCTGGCCGGTGATGGTCCCCCAGCCTTTGCAGGAACTGACCGACTCGGTGAATTCAAGCCTGCGTCAGACATATGGCTTTGCAATTATGGTTGCCCTCGTGCTGGCGATCTTCGGGCTTTTCGCGGCGCAAACACTGGTGCGTCCGATCCGGCGGTTTACCGACAGCAGCCTTGCCATAGCCAAGGGCGACTATGACGTCGAATTGCCTGAGAGCGAGCACTCGTCTCTTGAAATGTGGAACTTGAACGAGGCCTTGAAGACGATGGTCGATCATGTGCGGTTTTCGGACAGCGCGCTGCGCACAGCGCTCGAACTGGAGGAAACCGAGAACCAGCGAAAGAGTGACTTCATGATCATGGCCAGCCACGAGCTGCGCAATCCGTTGTCCGGTGTGATCGGCATGCTCTCGGTCTGCAAGGAAAAGGCCAGTGAAGAAGACGTGCTCAAGTACCTTGAAATCGCTCTGCGTTCGGCGGCCCAACTGGAGCGGATCGTGAATGAACTGGTTCTGTACGCAGAGGATGGGGTCGACATCGTTTCCGTGCAGGAAGAGCTGTTCAATTGTGTCGAGGAGTTCGGAAAGATCGCCGGGATCTATGCCAAGCAGGCCCAGGATGCCGGCCTTGAATTCCAGTATTCGGTGCAGGCGGGTAGTGATCAGAACATCTGCACCGATCAGCACAGGCTGTTCCAGATCGTCGGCAACCTTATTGAAAATGCCGTCAAATATACAAAGAACGGGAATGTCTGGCTTGGCGTGACGCTTAACGCGGAGCCGGGAGATGAAAAAGGGTGGCTGGACATTACCGTAACAGACACCGGAATCGGCATGGACGAGGCGGATATGGACCGGATCTTTGAGCCCTTCTTTCAGGCCGACCGGTCCTTCTCTCGGAGCTACAACGGCCTGGGTATCGGCCTTTCAATCTCGCAAGCCATGGCAAAGCGCCTGGGCGGTGAGATCACGTGCCAAAGCGAAAAGGGAAAGGGCTCCGAATTTCGATTGCGGCTTCCGGTTGTTTTGGATTAACCTGTCGCGCAGTTCGGATTAGTGCAATGCTAATAAGCCCTCAACGATGTGAGACAGTGGTGGACCAACCTGACACCAAGAAAAAGATTCTCGTCGTTGATGATGACGAGACGAACCGCTTGGTTGTCCGGGCCTTGATGGAGCGGCGCGGTTACATCGTTGTCGAGGCCGATAGCGGACAGACCGCGCTGGACACCATCAAGACCGACGACTTCGATTTCATTCTCATGGACCTGAGCATGCCGGGAATGGACGGGTTCGAGACGACGCGTCGGCTTCGGTCCGTTTCGGACGACCTCGACAACCTTCCGATCTTTGCGCTGACCGCTCATACGTCCAGAAAAGACGTCGAGAAATGCCTGGAGGCGGGATTGAACGGCGTCCTGCCCAAGCCTTTCGACTCCCACAGGGCAGATCAATTGCTGTCCCTGATCAACGCGCCAAGCGGTGGAACCGCTTGCTGACGGGGTCGTGCCCGGGCCCAATCCGTTTCAACTCAAAAGATGAACCAGTCCGCGAAAGGTACGTCCTGCTCGTCCACGGTTCCCGCGGCAAAGTCCGCCGCACGTTCCGCAGCCAGCGTGCCGACCTCTTCGCCAAGGGCAAGACCGGCAATGTTGCCGTCATCGAAATGGATGCCGCCATAGATGCGCGACACCCCCGCGTCCTGTGCGGCGCTGTCGAAATCCGGCCAGGACATCACAAGCGGCGTGTCCGGGAACGTCGGATCGAACTCGCTGCCGCCGGCCGGCAGGATCGTCGAGGCCCCCAGGTCATTATCCCCGGTGAATGATTCAAGCACCGCCGCGGCGGCCCCGCTGAATGTCGAATGGCCCGATACGTATTCGGCAAATGGCGGGGAAAAATCCCCTTCCGGATTCTGATAGGTGACGAAATTCTCCGCCAGGATCGTCCGGGTGCCAAGGCTGGCACCGGTGTCCGGGTCATAGCCCGCGAAGGCGCGAATGACATTGCCCTCCTGGCCGGTCAGCTCGTCGACACCCGGTTCACCGATAAGACCAAGCTGACCGAGGTCGCGGATCACCTGAACAGGCCTGGCATAGTCGTATACAACCTTCGAATCCCAAGCGGCGACCGCCGCGTCGAACATCGCGTTGCCCATCGCCAGAAACAGATGCGCATCCGTGGCGGCGTCGTGTCCGTCACGCTCGGATACGAACTGCGCGAGGGTCATCATTGTCCCCGGTGGATACGAGGTTCCCGGGCCATCTTCCCAGAACTCCGCGACGGCACGGTCCTGCGTCGTCAGGTTGGCGCTGGCTTCGATCAGCCGTTCCGACTGTGCGATGAAGGCGGGGTTGATGACCTCGCCGATCAGATCGCGGGTGACGGGCACGGTGTCACCGGCTGCATAGGTCACGCCGCCGACGACGGCTGCCGCGGCCAATGTCACGCTCCCCCCGGGGATGTCGAGAGAGGCATCTGCAAAACCCGGCATGAAGAACGGCTCGGGCGCCGGTGGTCGGATCGCGTCGAAATCAGTGGTCCCGTCCGCGTTGGCCGGCAAGGCGAAGGGTTCAAGCAGCGGAAATTCGGGCGACAGGAAGGTCTGAACATCCTGCTCTGGCGCGTTCCCGCGCCATTCGGGTGTCCAGGCGTCGATAACCTTGACATCGTCGGGGTTGGTATTGACGGGGCTATAGTCTGCCGCCTTCCTGTCTGTCAGGCGATCTTTTTCATCAAGCCGCAGCCGCAGCATGTCACCCGCGGCATCGCGCCCGATCCGTGCCTCGGCGCTATCGTGGTCGTTGGGAGACAGATCCAGCCGGTCGCGCATCAGCCGGTCAAGCATCTCGCGATGCTGGGGGAAAAGCGTATGCAGAACGGTGTATCCGGCATGATGCATCGCCGTGTCGATTTCATCAGCTGACGCCTCGCGAATTTCGACGTTGTCGCCATCAAGGTCGATCGCAACGCGCACCGCGCTTGCGTCATGCGCGGCATAGGCATCGTAGATCGCGGTATGAAGCATCGCATAGATGCGCGCCGCGTTGGTCGGGCCCGGTTCGGTTTCGGCCACCAGGCTTTGCGCCACCTGGTCCCAGATGACGCTCGGCGTCGGGTCCGAGACATTCACCTTCAGCCGGCCCAGGCCATCGGCGAAAATGATTGGGCTCTCGCCACCCCGGACCGCATCTGCAAGCGCATCGGCCTCGAAAACCTGCCCCCCGATATCGATCTGTTCGACCCGTTTCAGGATGGTTTCACTGCCCGTCATGCGATCGACGAGAACCAGTTTCGAGCCTTGAACCTGCAGATCCGAATCCCACAGCGCGTCACTGATCCGCACAAGGTCGTCGCCTTTGCGCCCGTCGACGCGTTCGGTGTCCCAGGATATCAGATCCAAGGTGTCATTCCCGCGCCCACCTTTCAGCTTTTCAGGGGGGCCCGCGTCCAGATCGAGGTCGATCTCGTTTTCATCCAGCCACTCGAAGACGTCTTCGAGGCGATCTTCCAGATCGTCGCTGGATTGAATGTCCTCTGTCAGCATCTGCGGCAAGTCCGACAGGGTCAGCTCGTCTTCGTCGGGGATGAGTTTCGCCCAGGCAGAAACGGAAAAATTCGCGGCCAGCACAGACCAGATGCGATCGGACATGACAGTCTCCTGTGTGAGATGTTCAGAACCGTGCGAGCGTGGATCAAGGCACGTGAACTTTAGGGCATCGCGTGGGCGAGATCGTAAAAATCCAGCCGACCTAACGAAGGATATCCCCAAGGGTGTCCAAGGTTAGATTTCTGATGCGCTTTCGTTAAAAAATGACGGCAGCCGGTCTGTGGGGTTTGGGGGGCCGGCTGCCGTCTCAGAGAGAACTCCTGCGCTTAGAGCAGGAAGTTCTCTTCTTCCAGTTTCACATGACTGTTGATTTTCGCTGAGAAGTGACCCGGTATTTTCACCGAGATTTGACCCACCCTTGATTATGTCTCAGCGGTCATGTTGTGGTCAATGCGGGTGCCTCCTTTCTCTTTTTCTTTGCGGCTTCTGAGCTGGCTTTATA
>JANSYB010000149.1 GCA_024742655.1 Paracoccaceae bacterium
CCGCGCTCGAAGAGCGGCGTGCCCAGCGAGGTTTCCAACTCCTTGATCTGGACCGAGAGGGCCGGTTGCGAAATCGCACAGCTGTCGGCGGCGCGGCCGAAATGGCCAACCCGCGCCAAAGCATCGAAATAACGCAGTTGTCTCAGGGTGATATTATCCATAATCAAAAACTATCAATACTATCAGTATTTGCAACTTATATGTATCGTTGCGACTTGGTAGAATGATTCTAAGAATCGCTTGGCCTGCCTGATATTGCCGCTAGAGTGCGCGCATTGGCATGGTGCCGCGGTCACCGAGTGCCCCGCCGACCAGGGCGGGAGAGCTTTGAAAACCACATATGGGAGACAATCATGGACGGAAACGATATCGCTCAGGGCAAGTGCCCGGTCATGCATGGCGCGCTGACTGAAACCGGCACGACGGTCATGGACTGGTGGCCCAAGTCGCTGAACCTCGACATCCTGCACCAGCATGACACCAAGACCGATCCGCTGACGGGCTTTGAGTATCGCGAGACCGTGAAGGAGCTGGATTTCGACGCGCTCAAGGCCGATCTCAAGGCGCTTCTGAAGGACAGCCAGGATTGGTGGCCGGCCGATTACGGTCACTATGGCGGCCTGATGATCCGTCTGGCATGGCACGCGGCGGGCTCCTATCGTCTGGCCGATGGCCGTGGCGGCGGCGGCACCGGCAACATCCGCTTCGCCCCGCTCAACAGCTGGCCCGATAACGGCAATCTCGACAAGGCGCGCCGCCTGCTGTGGCCGCTGAAAAAGAAATACGGCAACAAGATCAGCTGGGCCGATCTGATCCTGCTGGCGGGCACCGTCTCCTACGAGGACATGGGCCTGAAAACCTATGGCTTCTCCTTCGGGCGCGAGGATATCTGGCACCCCGAGAACGACGTCTACTGGGGCGCAGAACGCGAATGGCTGGCGCCGTCCGACAACCGCTATGAAGACGTGATGAAGCCCGACACGATGGAAAACCCGCTCGCCGCCGTGCAGATGGGCCTGATCTATGTGAACCCCGAAGGTGTCAACGGCCAGCCCGATCCGATCAAGACCGCGGCACAGGTGCGCGAAACCTTTGCCCGGATGGCGATGGATGACGAGGAAACCGCGGCACTGACCTGCGGTGGCCATACTGTCGGCAAGGCGCATGGCAACGGTGATGCCGACGCCCTTGGCGCAGAGCCCGAAGCCTCGGAGATCGAGAACCAGGGTCTTGGCTGGATGAACCCCAACCTCGAAGGCAAGGCCGCGAACGCCGTGACCTCGGGTATCGAGGGCGCATGGACCACGCATCCCACCAAGTGGGACATGGGCTATTTCGATCTGCTGTTCGGCTATGAATGGGAACTGACCAAGTCGCCCGCTGGGGCCAACCAGTGGCGACCGATCGACATCAAGGAAGAGGACATGCCGGTTGATCCGACCGACCCGTCCAAGCGCGCGATGCCGATGATGACCGACGCGGACATGGCGATGAAGATGGACCCGACCTATCGTGCCATCTGCGAGAAATTCATGGCCGATCAGGCCTATTTTGACGATTGCTTCGCCCGCGCGTGGTTCAAGCTGACCCACCGCGACATGGGTCCGCGCACCCGCTATATCGGCCCCGATGCCCCGGCCGAGGATCTGATCTGGCAGGATCCGATCCCGGCGGGATCGACCGGCTACGATGTGGCGGCCGTCAAGGCCAAGATCGCGGATAGCGGCCTGTCGCTGTCGGACATGGTCAGCACCGCGTGGGACAGCGCGCGCACCTTCCGTGGCTCGGACCTGCGCGGTGGTGCCAACGGTGCCCGCATCCGACTTGCGCCACAAAAGGACTGGGAAGGCAATGAGCCCGAGCGCCTGGCGCGTGTGCTGGGTGTGCTGGAAGGCATCGCCGCCGATACCGGTGCCAGCGTGGCCGACGTGATCGTGCTGGCCGGCAATGTCGGTGTCGAGCAGGCCGCGAAAGCCGCCGGTTTCGATGTCGAGGTGCCGTTCACCCCGGGCCGGGGCGACGCCACCGACGAGATGACCGATGCGGCCTCCTTCGACGTGCTGGAGCCGGTGGCCGATGGCTACCGCAACTGGCTCAAGAAGGACTACATCGTCACCTCCGAGGAGCTGATGCTGGACCGGACGCAGCTGTTGGGCCTGACCGCTCATGAAATGACGGCCCTTGTCGGCGGCATGCGCGTAATGGGCACGAACCACGGCGGAACCAAGCATGGCGTGTTCACCGACAACGAGGGTGCGCTGACCACCGATTTCTTCGTCAACCTGACCGACATGGCCTACAAGTGGGTCCCGGTCGAGGGCGGCACCTATGAAATCCGTGAGCGTGGCAGCGATGCGGTCAAGTGGACGGCGACGCGCGTCGACCTGGTGTTCGGATCGAACTCCATCCTGCGCGCCTATGCCGAGCTTTACGCCCAGGACGACAACAAGGAGAAGTTCGTCAACGACTTCGTCGCGGCCTGGACCAAGGTGATGGACGCCGACCGGTTCGATCTGCACTGATCACCCGCCACGGTGCGGAACAGTAACGGTGTCCCGGCGTGTCCGGGGCACCGTTTTTCGTTGAGTGGCCATTTTGTCGCGCCCGTTGGGCAAAAGCGATCCGGTCCCGAGGCTGCAACGTATCCCTTTCAGGAGGATCACATGCAGCAATCCATCGATGAAAAGACCCTTTTGATCGTCGAGAACGACGCGGTGTTTCGTGACCAGCTGGCGCGTGTCATGGCCACGCGTGGGTTCGTGCCGATGAAGGCCGCCGGCGTGGCCGAGGCCAAGGCGGCCATGCAGGGCGACGGGCCGGATTACGCCGTTATTGACCTGCATCTGGATGACGGCTCCGGCCTCGAGGTGATCGAGGAACTCAAGCGCCGCCAGAAGGACGCCCGTGCAATCATCCTGACGGGTTATGGCAACACGCCCACGGCGGTGGCCGCAGTCAAGCTGGGCGCGGTCGATTACCTGACCAAGCCGGTGGATGCCGACGAGATCGTCGATGCGCTGATGGCCACCGACACGCTGCCGCCCGCGCCGGAAAACCCGATTTCACCCGAAGAGGCCAAGCGCGTGCATATAGAGCGGTTTCTCGCCCGCACCGACGGCAACATCACCCGCACGGCCCAATTGCTGAACATGCATCGCCGCACGCTGCAGCGAATCCTCAAACGCAGCCCGGAAGATGGCCATGCCGAAGGATAACGCCACCGCGCTGACGGTCTATTACGACGGGGCCTGCCCGTTGTGCCGGGCCGAAATCTCGCATTATGCGCGCTGCGACGGGGCGGACGGGATCGATTTCGTCGACGCCGCGGACCCCGATCAGCCGCTTGGCCGCGATCTGGAGCGCAACGCGGCCCTCGGGCGGTTTCACGTGCGTCGCGCCGATGGGCGGCTTGTGTCGGGGGCGCAGGGCTTTGCGGCGATCTGGTCCGTGTTGCCGCGCTGGCGCTGGATGGCACGGCTCAGCCGGGTGCCCGGGGCGCTGTGGGTGATGGAAATAGCCTACCGCGCGTTTCTGCCGGTGCGCCCCGCGCTGTCGCGCCTCTTCGGTCGGCTGAGCCGCCCCTCGCACAAGTGAGCGCGCCGTCCGAAAAACGCGGCGTGTCGATCCCGACGGGCCGGATCAACCGCATGGCGCGCCTTGGCGGGCTGACCACCTCTTTGGCAGGCAACGTGGCCGCGCAAGGCAGCCTGCAACTGTTGTCCGGTCGCCGCCCGCGCCTCAAGGACCTGCTGCTGACCCCGTCCAACGCCGCCCGCGTCGCTGATCAGCTGGCCCGCATGCGCGGCGCCGCGATGAAGGCGGGGCAGCTGCTTTCGATGGAGACCAACGATATCCTGCCGCCTGAACTGGCCGATATCCTCGCCCGGCTGCGCGCCGAGGCGCATTTCATGCCGCCTGCACAGCTTAAGAAGGTGTTGATCGCCAACTGGGGTAAGGATTTTCTGGGCCGCTTCAAGCGTTTCGACGTGCATCCGATCGCGGCGGCGTCGATCGGTCAGGTGCACCGTGCACAGACGCGTGACGGGCGCGACGTGGCGGTGAAGGTGCAATATCCCGGCATCCGGCAAAGCATCGACAGCGACATGCGAAACCTCGGCATGATCCTGCGCGCCTCGAACATGGTGCCTGACGGGTTCGACCTGCCGCGCCTGCTCGAGGATGCGCGCGTGCAATTGCACGAAGAAACCGATTACGCGCGCGAGGCCGAGGCGCTGCGCCGCTTCAGCCGGCATCTGGAGGGCACCGAGGGGTTCATCCTGCCGCAGGTTCACGATGACCTGAGTACGGATGACATCCTGACGATGGCGTTCATCGACAGCCAGCCCATCGAAACCCTGGCGCAGATGGATCAGGCCACCCGCGACAGCGTGGCCACCCGCATCCTGTCCTTGATGCTGCGTGAACTCTTTGCGCTACGCGACATGCAGACCGATCCGAATTTCGCCAACTACCGCTATCAGCCCGACACCGGGCGTCTTGTGTTGCTGGATTTCGGGGCCACGCGCCAGTTCGATACGCACCTGACGGGCGAGTGCCGCGCGCTCTTGCGGGCCTGTGTGCAGGGCGACCGGGACGCGGCGATCGAACGTCTGATCTCCATCGGCGTGGTCGGCGCGGATGTGCCCGACAAGGACCGCGCCCATCTGGGCATGCTGTTCGACATGGGGTCCGAACCGTTCCGTCAGGGGGGCGTGTTCGATTTCGGCACGTCCGATCTGCTGGCGCGGCTGCGCCGGGCGGGGCTGGTTCTGGCCGATGAGCAGGTCGCCCTGCGCGCCCCACCGACCGACGCGCTGTTCCTTCAGCGCAAGGTTCTGGGCTGTTATCTGTTGGCCGAACGCCTGCGCGCGCGGGTCGATCTGGACGCGCTGCTGGCCGAGTATCTCTGAGGCTCAGCCGCGCGGCCTTTCGCGCCGGCACCGGTCCGAGCAATAGCGCACCTCGTCCCAGACCCTGGCCCATTTCTTGCGCCACGTGAACGGGCGCCCGCAGGTCGCGCAGGTCTTGACCGGTAAATCGGATTTGCGGCGCATCTTCATGTCGACCCGTCCCCAAGCGGCAGGCTGAGTTGTGCGCCGGTCGCCTTGCTGCGGCGCTGTCCGCGGTTCGCTATCCCGCTTTTGCGGCTGCCGTGCCGCGATTGGATCTTTGCGGCCTCTTCGGCATAGGGCGCGCCGCGCCGCACGGCCCAGATCCGCTCTCGCGCCGTGCGGGCGGCGGCCGCGTGGTCGATGATCGGGGCCGGGTAGGCACGGCCCAGGACCATGTCGGCATTCTCGGCGGTCCACGGTTCCTGAAGGTGGCGGTCAGGGATGTCGCGCAACTCCGGCACCCAACGGCGGGTGAATGTGCCATCCGGGTCCTGATCCTGCCCCTGCTTGACCGGGTTGTAGATGCGCGGGGTGTTGATGCCCGTCGTGCCCGACTGCATCTGGATCTGGCTCCAGTGAATGCCCGGCTCGTAATCGGTGAAAAGCCGCGCCAGAACCTCGCCCGGTGCGCGCCAGTCCAGCCATAGGTGATAGCTGGCCACCGAAGTCACCATCGCCCGCATTCGGAAATTCAGCCAGCCGGTGGCGCGCAGAGACCGCATGCAGGCATCCAGAAAGGGCAGGCCGGTTTCGCCATTGGCCCAGGCCCCAAGGTGCGTGCTGTCGGGGGCCGAGGGGCGCAGCCCGTCATAGGCGCTGTGCAGGTTGCGGCGTTCCAGATCGGGCGCGTCCTCCAGTTTCTGGATGAAATGGCAATGCCAGTGCAGCCGCCCATTGAAGGAGTGCAGCGATTGTCCCCATCCGCGCGCCTGCGCGGGGGGGCCTGATTTCAGCGCGCGCTGTCGTGCCCAAGTGGCCTGTGCCACCTCGCGCATCGACAGCGTCCCCCAGGCCAGGTGCGGCGAGAGGCGCGAACAGGCCCGCGCCCCGGACAGGGGGGAGGACATGTCCCGCCGATAAGTTTTCCCGCGCGCGTGCAGAAAACTGTCGAGCAGGCGCGCGCCCTCGGCCCGCCCGCCGGTCTGACGTTCGGGGCAGGGGTCGGGCGCAAGGCCAAGCGCCGCGTCGTCCGGGATCGGGCCGGACGCAATATTGATAGGCGGCAGGGCCGGGCAGGGCGTCACCGGCTGGGCCATCAGCCGGTCCCACGCCGCCGCCCAGCCATCGCGGCTGGCCAGCCGCCGCTGCACGCCGTGGTTCTGTATCTCGTGCCAGGGCAGGCCCTTGTCGCGGCACCAGCCCGCCACTGCCCTGTCCCGCGCATAGGTCCAGAGCGTGCCGGTTTC
>JANSYB010000273.1 GCA_024742655.1 Paracoccaceae bacterium
GCCTACGCGCTGATCCGCAACACGACGAAACCGGTGGCGACGGCCTTTACCTTGGCCGAGCATGTCGCACCCATCGTGGAGATGCTGGATATCGCGGCGGGCGGGGCCGGGGCGTTTGCCCGCCGCCCGTGGCTCAAGGCGCATATCAGTCCGGTGATCTCACCCATGCGGTTCGGCGAGGATGCGGTGGACGTGACCTTTGAATGCCTGGCGCACAACATCCCCGTCTCGCTGATCACCGCGGCACAGGCCGGGGCGACGGCGCCGGCGACACTGGCAGGGTTCCTGGCGCAATCTCTGGCCGAGACACTGGCCAGCCTCGTGATGGTGCACGTGATCAAACCGGGCCACCCGATGATCTTTTCCAACTGGCCGCTGGTCATCGATCTGCGCACCGGGGCCTTTGCCGGTGGTGGTGGCGAGATCGCGGTGCTCAACGCCGCCTCGGCGCAGCTGTCAAACTGGCTGGGCCTGCCGTCGGGCGTGGCCGCCTCGATGACGGACGCCAAGGCGATCGACGCGCAATACGGCGTCGAAAAGGGGCTGACCTCTCTGGCCGCGGCATTGGCCGGGGGCAACCTGATCTACGAAAGCTCGGGCATGACGGCCTCGCTTCTGGGGGCCAGTTTCGAGGCATTCATTCTGGATGACGAGATGCACTCGGCCACCTATCGCGCGTTGCGCGGGATCGAGGTGAACGAGGCCAACCTTGGCTATGACGCGATCTGCGAGGCGATCCTGGGCGAGGGGCATTTCCTGGGTGGCAGCCATACGTTTGCCGCGATGGAACGCGACTATGTCTATCCCGGGCTGGCCGACCGCGACACGCCCCGCACCTGGCAGGAGAAGGGCGCGCGCGACGCCTGGACGGTGGCCCGCGACAGGGCGCGTGAGGTGCTCGCGGCACATCACCCGGCCTATCTGACACCCGAGCAGGACGCGGCGATCCGCGCAAGGTTCGATATCCTGCTCTGAGGCCGGGCGCGTTGTCAGCTCACTCCGGAACGGCAGGCAGAAGACGAAAGAGATCAGTCAGCCACGGCATGGTTTCATGGACGGGGGCAAGCGCGCGGGTTTCCAGCAAGCGTCGCATGGTTTCGCTGACCGTGCGCGCTGCGGCAGTATCCGTCATCTCGGTGGTAAAGACCGAGATGTAGCGTGCAAACCCCTTGCCCGGGAAAGGCGCCAACCGGACCTGTCGGTGAACACGCTGTGCGCGCAGGTAATTGGCCGGCGTGGTGATCGCCCAGCCGTCGCCCTCGGCCACAAGTTGCAGGATGGTCTGGTTGCTGTCGAATTCGAAGTGTCCGGGGATCGACAATTTCAGCCGCCTGAGGTGCTGTTCGATTTGCGTCGCCATGATCTGATCCGCCGAATAGCGCAGCAAGGGCAGGCCCGCGGCCCCGGAGATCAGGTCTTCGGGCGGGGTCTTCAACGGGCCGGGCAGGGCAAGGACAAAGGGATCTCGCAGCAACGGATATTCCACAAGGTCGGCAGGATCGAACTGCGGGCGGGCGGCGATGCCGATATCGATCTCCTGTTTGCGCAGCAGGTCAAGGATGCCATGGCTGGTCCGTGTCAGATGGCGAAAGCGGCATTTCGGCATGGCCGTGGTCAGCATCCGGGCCAGTTCCGGTGCGATCTCGGTGTCGAAATCCTCGATCAGGGCCACCGAGAGTTGCCGGATTTCCGCCAATCCGCGGGCCTGAACCTCGGCCTCGGCCTTGCGGATGAGGCGCAGCGCCTCGTCCACCCGGGCCTGGAACACCGCCCCGGCCGGCGTGACGCGCATCGGGCGTCGCGCATGATCGAAAAGCGGCGTGCCGAGCGCGGTCTCAAGGCTGCGCAGGTGATGCGACACGGTACTGACCGACAGACCCGCGGCATCGGCGGCGCCCTGGACGGAGCCGCTGCGGGCCGTCAGCAGGAACAGTTCAAGCCATTTGAGACTGAGCGTAGAGGGTTTCATGCGGGCACGCGTTTCGCCATGTGATGTCAGGTCTTCGAAAGAAAGCTTCCAAAGACCCGAAAGTCAAAGACGGTCTGCCGTCAGGCGGCGTGCTTTTTGTCGTGCAACTCGGCGCGGGTCCGGCGCCACAGGTCGGGCACCTGGGACAAAAGGGCCTGTGCGGTTTTCATGTCGTTGTTGGTCAGGGCGGTTTCGGCCCGGCCCAACGTGGATTGCAGGGCCTTGGCGCCACAGACCGCGGCGGATCCGGCAAGGTCATGCACCTGTTGGACCAGGGACGGCTTGGGAGACGAAAGGGCGGAAGGAACAAGGGCGGCAAAGCGATCGCCCTCTTCGATGAAACGGGCCAGAAAGCAGTCGAAACTTTCGTCCTGAAGAATGTCACGCAATTGTCGGATCACCTCGTCGTCGACCGGTGGCATGCGCTGCATCTGCGGGCCCTCGGTGGAGTTCCGGATCGAAAAATCGTTCGCGTTCTTGCGCCGTCCGGCGACCAGATCGCGCAACACCGACAGGCGCAGCGGTTTGGCCAGGATCGCCTCGGCGCCGGCTGCGCGCAGGCAGGGTTCATCCTCGCTTCGGATATGTGCCGTGAGAAAGACGATGCGCGTCTTGCGCGACGGCCCCTGTCCGGCCCGAATACGGCGGGCGGCCTCCACACCGTCGATGCCCGGCATCCGGATGTCCATCAGGATCAGGTCGAAGGCGCGCCCCTCGGCCAGTTTCACGGCGGTTTCACCATCCGGCGCGGTCAGGGTCGTGTGACCGTCCTTGCGCAGCATTTCCATCAGAACGGTGCGGTTTGTTCCATTGTCTTCGACCACGAGGATGTTCAACGGGCACGGCGCCGCGGACGGCGCCGCCCGGTCGTGACTGGCCTCGGGGGATGGCCCTGTGGTCGCAGCGCGGGGCAGGGGCAGGGTCACCCAGAACAGGCTGCCGTCACCGGCGATGCTGTCAACGCCGTACTGGCCCCCCATGACGGTCACCACCTCGCGTACGATCCCGAGGCCAAGGCCGGTGCCCGTCGCCTGACCCTGTCCGTTCTTGTCATCCAGACGCACGAAATCGTCAAACACCTTCGGCAGGTCGTCCTCGGCGATGCCGATCCCGGTATCCATCACCTGGACCTCGACGATGTCGCCGTCGGGATCGGGGCGGGTGGCATCGATGGTCACCTCACCCTGCCGGGTGAACTTGACCGCGTTGGAAATCAGGTTGACCAGCACCTGCAGCACGCGGGCCCGGTCCCCATCGACAAGGCCAAGCCGTTGGCCGGATGGCGCGACGCGCAGACGCGTGTCATGCGCCTCGGCCTGCATCGATTGGCTGTCGGCGGCCTCGTGCAACAGCGCGTCCAGATCGAAGGTGCCGATGTTCAAAGACAACTTCCCCGAGCCGGCCTGGGTGAAATCCAGCGCATCGTTGATCTGCGTCAGCAATTGCTGACCCGAGATTTTCATGATCCGGCAATACTGGGATTGTTCGCGTGTCAGGCCGGTCTCGTCCAGCAGGTCAAGGGCCCCCAGCATACCGTTCAGCGGGGTACGCATTTCGTGGCTGACCATCCCCAGAAAGCGCGCGCGCGCCTGTTCGCCCGCCACGGCCCTGTCTCGCGCGGCCTCGATCTCGGCCTGATCGGCCACCCGCCGCGAGATGTCGCGCAGAAAACAGATGCACACCTCGTTGCCCGACCGGTTGGCCAGATCGGCGGACATTTCCACCGGAAATAGACGGCCGTCGCTTGCCTTGGCCAACAGGTTGGCGCAGCGATTGGGCCCCGCGGCACAGGAGCCGAGCAATTTGCGCCCCGTGACCGGCTGCGGCTCTCCGGTCTCATCGGGGCGCATCAGGATCTCGTTGACATGTTTCAGACTGCCATCCGCGCGGCGCAAGCCGAAGGCCATGTCGGCGGCGCGGTTGGCATCGACCACCGATCCGTCCGGCGCGACCACGATGATGGCATCCTGAGAGGTGTTGAGGATCGTGCTCAGCCGGTTGAGCGTGGCCCGATTGCTTAGGGCGCGCCCCCGGTAGAGCCGGTAAAGCTGCCACAGAAGAGCCAGCAAAGAGATCAGCGCCACAAGCATCAGCAGGCTGAGCACCGCCAGTTGCCCCAGCTTGGACGTCAGGGCGCCGCGCTCGGCCTCCCTGCGCTGTGCGTCGAGGCGGATGCCGTAGGTCGACAGGGTCTTGACCGGTTTCGCTAGCGTGGCCATTGCGGCACTCAGGTCCGGGCCGGACCGCAGCAAGACCTCCTCGGGCCCATCCATCAATGGAAGCAGCGCGTCGAGATCGTTTTGCAATCGCTCCAGCTCGGGGGCGACCTCGGATCCCTTGAGGGCGGCGACGTAGACCGGCCCCTCGCACAAGAGCTGGGTCCGGCTGTAGAGCGCGTCGAACCGGCGCTGCAGATCTGGCAGGGCGGTGGCGCCTTCATGCGTCAGTCTGAGTGCCTCGGTCTGCAGTTTCGCATGGTCGACCTCGAGCTGTGTCAGGGTCCACTGTATGTTGTCACTGTCCGCGACCGCGTAATCATCCAGCCGCCAATAGACCTGCGAGGTCACGGCCAGCGTTGCCACCAGAAAGGCAATGGACAAGGCGCTGAGAACCGAAAGCTGCGTGCGTCGGCCGATCAGGCGCTTGACAAGGGCACGGAGGGACATCCTGTGACTTCCCGGAAATGGCGATTAACCAGTGCTATCGCGAAATCTCGATCCGGTCCAGTTGCCAGACACTGAGCGC
>JANSYB010000351.1 GCA_024742655.1 Paracoccaceae bacterium
CCAGATCACCCGGCTGGGCCATTCGGTGCAATCGGCCACGCGGGCGTGGCGTGATGGCGCGGATATCGACTGGGTCGTCTCGGCGCTGTTGCACGATATCGGGGATATCTACGCGCCTTACAATCACGATGAATATGCCGCAACGATCCTCAAGCCCTTCGTGCGTGAGCAATGCACCTGGTGCGTGGCCACCCATGGCGATTTCCAGATGCTGTATTACGGCCACCACCTTGACGGGGCGGACCCCAACAAGCGGGAGCGCCACAAGGGCAGCCCCTATTTCGACGATTGCGCGGAGTTCTGTGAGCGGTGGGACCAGGCCAGCTTCGATCCGGACTATGATGACCTGCCGATCGAGTTCTTCGCGCCGATGGTAGAAGAGGTGTTCGCCCGCACGCCTTATGACCCGGATGTCATTCGCGCGGGCGCGCGCACGCCGCTTGTGGATGCAGCGGTCGCCGCGCAGCGCGCCGCCTGATCCAAAGGCGTGGCTGCGCCACACCGGTTTTTTGATTGGGGGCTCTGCCCCCAAACCCCCGAGGTATTTTCGGCCAGATGAAAATGGTGCGGGACCCTGCATGATCCGGCAGATCGCTCCGAACGGCCCCTTTCCCTTGGCCGCCGCATTGGGTAGATGATCCCCCAGAGCGGAAAAGCAGGGGATCACCACCCATGGCGATGGACAAGACATTCGACGCGGCAAAGGCCGAAGGCCGCATTTACGACGCGTGGGAAACTTCCGGTGCGTTCAGGGCCGGTGCCAATGCGAAGGACGGCGCGGAGAGTTTCAGCATCATGATTCCGCCGCCCAACGTCACGGGCAGCCTGCATATGGGTCATGCCTTCAACAACACGTTGCAGGATATCCTAATCCGCTGGCACCGGATGCGGGGCTTTGACACGCTGTGGCAGCCCGGGCAGGACCATGCCGGGATCGCCACGCAGATGGTGGTGGAGCGCAAGCTGGCCGAGGCGGGACAGCCATCGCGCCGCGAGATGGGGCGCGACGCCTTTCTCGAGAAGGTCTGGGCCTGGAAACAGGAATCGGGCGGCACGATTATCAACCAGCTCAAGCGCCTTGGCGCCTCCTGCGACTGGTCGCGCAATGCCTTTACCATGTCCGGCGCCCCGGGCGCACCCGAGGGCGAAGACGGCAATTTCCATGATGCGGTGATCAAGGTCTTTGTCGACATGTATCACAAGGGCCTGATTTACCGTGGCAAGCGGCTGGTGAACTGGGACCCGCATTTCGAGACGGCGATCTCCGATCTCGAGGTCGAGAATATCGAGACCCCCGGCCATATGTGGCATTTCAAATATCCGCTGGCGGGCGGCGAGACCTATACCTATGTCGCGCGCGACGAGGACGGAAACATCGTGCTGGAGGAAGAGCGCGACTATATCTCGATTGCGACGACACGGCCCGAAACCATGCTGGGCGATGGCGCTGTCGCGGTTCATCCGTCAGATGAACGCTATGCCCCAATTGTCGGGAAACTATGCGAAATTCCGGTCGGACCGAAAGAGCATCGTCGCCTGATCCCGATCATCACCGATGACTATCCCGACCCCGATTTCGGCTCTGGCGCGGTCAAGATCACCGGTGCGCATGATTTCAACGACTATGCTGTCGCAAAACGCGGCGGCATCCCGATGTATCGCCTGATGGACACCAAGGCGCATCTGCGCGACGACGGTGCATCCTACGCGGAGTGCGCGAAACGCGCGCAGGAAATCGCGGGCGGGGCGAAATTTTCCGAGGCCGAGGCGGACAGTTTGAACCTCGTTCCCGACGATCTGCGCGGATTGGACCGGTTTGAGGCCCGCAAGCGGGTTGTCGAACAGATCACCCGTGAAGAACTGGCCGTCATGGTTGAAAATGATCAAGGCGAACGGGTCCCGCTTGTGGAAAACAAGCCGATCATGCAGCCTTTTGGCGATCGCTCGAAAGTGGTGATCGAGCCCATGCTGACCGATCAGTGGTTCGTGGACACCGACAAGATCGTCGGCCCGGCCATCGAGGCGGTCAAATCGGGCGAGGTCAACATCATGCCCGAGCAGGACCGCAAGGTGTATTTCAACTGGCTGGAACATATCGAGCCGTGGTGCATCTCGCGCCAGCTGTGGTGGGGACATCAGATCCCGGTCTGGTACGGGTTCGACCTGAGTTCACCGGACTTCCACGATGACGAGGGCGATGGCGCGCTTGACCTGGTGGAAATGCTGCGCCTGTTGAACGAGGGGCATGTCACGCAGTTGATGGAATGCGGCCCGGATTTTAAAGCAGTTTCAGAAGATTACCACAATTCACTGGCCAATCTGCCGGTGCCGCTGCAGGCCATGCGGGTTGTCGAAGCCGACAGCCGCGAGGATGCATTGCACAAGCTGGCCGCGAGCCTGGCGGAGTACACGGCGACGCAGGACCCCACGCATCTGGTCTACCCGGTGTGGCAGGATCCGGATGTGTTGGACACATGGTTTTCGTCGGGGCTCTGGCCCATTGGCACACTGGGCTGGCCCGAGGACACACCAGAGCTGAAAAAATACTTTCCCACCAGTGTCTTGGTGACCGGTTTTGACATCATTTTCTTCTGGGTCGCCCGGATGATGATGATGCAATACGCGGTGGTGGGCGAACGGCCCTTTGACCACGTTTATGTGCATGCGCTTGTCCGCGACGAGAAGGGCAAGAAAATGTCCAAGTCTCTGGGCAACGTCCTCGACCCTCTTGAACTGATCGATGAATACGGCGCGGATGCCGTGCGCTTTACGTTGACGGCGATGGCGGCAATGGGACGGGACCTGAAACTGTCCCCGCAACGCATTGCAGGATATCGGAATTTCGGCACCAAGCTATGGAATGCCGCACGTTTCGCCGAAATGAACGGCGCCACCGGCAGCACGGGTGCGATCCCACAGCCGAAAGCCACCGTAAACCGTTGGATTATTGGCGAAACCGCGAAAGTTCGACAGGATGTCGATTCGGCATTGCAGAATTTCCGCTTCAACGATGCGGCCAACGCGCTTTATGCCTTTGTCTGGGGCAAGGTGTGCGACTGGTACGTGGAATTCTCCAAGCCACTGCTGCTGGATGGCGACGCGGCCACCAAGGCCGAGACGCAGGAAACAATGGCCTGGGTCATCGACCAGTGCCTGATCCTGCTGCACCCGATCATGCCCTACGTGACCGAAGAACTGTGGGGAACCCTTGGAAAACGCGACAAAATGCTGGTTCATGCCGATTGGCCGACCTATGGCGCGGACCTGATCGACGCACAGGCGGATCGCGAGATGAACTGGGCGATTGCGCTGATCGAGGCCGTCCGTTCGGCCCGCGCGCAGGTGCATGTACCGGTGGGGCTGTATACGCCGCTTCTGTTCACCCAGCTGGACACGGACGCGCGCGCCGCGTGGGACGCCAACGAGGTGATGATCAAGCGGCTTGCGCGGATCGACAGCCTGACGGAAACCGACAGCTTTGCCAAGGGCTGCATCACCATCGCGGTCGAGGGCGGCAGCCTGGGCCTGCCCGTTGCCGACCTGATCGACGTCGGCGAGGAAAAGGCGCGGTTGGAAAAGACGCTTGGCAAGCTGGCCAAGGAGTTGGGCGGTCTGCGCGGGCGGTTGAACAACCCCAAATTCGTCGAAAGCGCGCCCGAGGAGGTCGTCGAGGAAACCCGCGAGGCCCTGTCCGTCAAGGAAGACGAGGAGGCCAAGCTGCGCGCTGCGCTGGAACGATTGGCTGAACTGGGCTAAACGTCCGGGCTCAGGGGACGACCCGTTCCACCGCGCGCATCATGCCAAGCGATTTGTCGTAGACCAGCGTCAGGATGCGCCGACCGCCCGTGCGCGTCACGGCCACGGGCACCGCGCGCAGGCCACCTGCGGCAAGACTGGCCGCGATAAAACCACGACGTGTCAGGTTGGGCATCTGCCACCCCCCCCCAGTAATTGCGAGTGACTCG
>JANSYB010000707.1 GCA_024742655.1 Paracoccaceae bacterium
CAGGGTATCCTGCAGCGTTACAAGTCGCTTCAGGACATCATTGCCATTCTCGGCATGGACGAACTGAGCGAAGAGGACAAGCTGACCGTGGCGCGCGCCCGGAAAATCCAGCGCTTCCTGTCGCAGCCCTTCGACGTGGCCAAGGTCTTCACCGGCTCCGACGGTGTGCAGGTGCCGCTCGAGGATACGATCAGCTCGTTCAAGGCCGTTGTGGCCGGCGAATACGATCACCTGCCCGAAGGCGCCTTCTACATGGTTGGCGGCATCGAAGAGGTGAAGGCCAAGGCCGAGAAGATGGCGGCCGAAGCCGCATGATCGTGCGGTGCGTGTGAACACGCACCCTACGGATAGGATCAGGGGTTGGGGTGCGTGATGTCACGCCCCCTTCCCACCGCAAGAGGAGGCCGCAATGGCTGACACAGTGCAATTCGACCTGGTAAGCCCCGAACGCCTGCTGGCTTCGGTCGAGGCCAAGCAGGTGCAGATCCCCGGCGCAGAGGGCGACATGACGGCGTTGCCTGATCATTCGCCCCTGATCACGACGTTGCGTCCCGGTTTGGTGCGCGTGTCGGGCAGCGACGGCGAGAAGGAATATGTTGTGACGGGCGGTTTCGCCGAGATCAATACCGACTCGATCTCGGTGCTGGCCGAACGGGCCATTCCGCGCGAAGAGATGACGAACGAAGCCTTCAAGGCGTTGATCGACGAGGCGACCGATAAGCTCGCCAAGGCGCAGGACGTCTACCAGAATGAGCCGGGCCCTGTCGACGAGGCGGCCAAATTGCTTGCCGACATGGTTGCCATGGGCGATGAAATCGGCGTGAGCGCCAACTGACGCGGTCTTTTTGTGGTTGTGCTGCAACCCTGACGCGTTAAGGGGCCTGACGAAGTCGGGCCCTTTTCATTTTTGTTTCCCAATTTCGCCCAAAAGCCATAATAGACCGGCTTGATCTTTTACTTGCAAAGACCCGTATGAAACACCTCGTCAATCAGACCATCGGTATCGAACAGGGCGATGACGTCCTGTTTTCGGATTATGAAGATGGTGGTGAGATGTGGACGGGGCAGGGCTCGCGCGAGCGTCGCCGCCTTGTGCAGTTCAGGGAACCGTTCAAGGACACGCCTGCGGTGCATGTATCGCTGTCGATGTGGGACATGGACAGTGCCGCCAACGTGCGGGCTGATGTGGGCGCCGAGAACATCACGCCCAAGGGATTCGACGTTGTCTTTCGCACCTGGGGGGATACCCGCGTCGCCCGTGCGCGCATTCGCTGGATGGCCATCGGCGCGATACATCACGATGACGACTGGGAACTCTACTGAGCCGGCGTCGGCGGACCAGTGGAAAATCTGATGGCCCGGACATTTGCCCGCGTGTGCCCCAGGGTGTTGAACCCCAGATCAGACGGTTTGCGCTTCTGAAGTGGTCACTCCCTCAAAGATCAATCGGAAATAGCCGGATGCGAGGCGCTCAATACGGTTGAGTGCCGAATTATTTTTCTGCATGCTGTAAAAATGGGCATTCTGAAAACTTTTTCCCTGAGCGTAGTGTGCGGCCTTTCTTTCGCGCCGCCCGCCTCCAGCGAGCCGTGGCTTGTCACCGAGACAGCGATATGCGCAGGGCGGCTTTCGGCAGAGTTGCAGCACAAGTGGCTGA
>JANSYB010000365.1 GCA_024742655.1 Paracoccaceae bacterium
CAGGCCGGCCTTTTCGGCCGCCTGGGCGGAGGCCAGCACCATCGCCGCGGCCCCGTCATTGATCCCCGAGGCATTGCCCGCCGTCACGGTGCCATCCTTGCGAAAGGCTGGGCGCAGGCCGGCGAGGCTTTCGGTGGTGGTGGCGGGCTTGGGGTGTTCATCGGTGTCGAACAGCACGGTGTCGCGGCGCTGGCGGACCTCGACGGGAAGGATCTGTGATGTGAAACGGCCCGCCGCGATGGCGGCGGCGGCGCGGCGCTGGCTTTCGGCGGCAAAGGCATCCTGATCCTCGCGGGTGATCTGGTGTTCGGCGGCGACATTTTCGGCGGTGATGCCCATGTGGCCCACGCCGAAGGGATCGTTGAGCGCGCCGATCATCATGTCGGTCATGGCCATGTCGCCCATCTTGACGCCGGTCCGGATGGCCTGCGTGGAATGGGGTGCGCGCGACATGCTTTCGGCGCCACCGGCCACGGCGTAATCGGCATCGCCCAGCATGATGTGCTGGGCGGCCGAGACGATGGCCTGCGCACCGGAACCGCACAGGCGGTTCACGGTCAGGGCCGGGGCCTCTTCGGGGATGCCGGCCTCCACGGCGGCGACGCGGGCCATGTACATGTCGCGCGGCTCGGTGTTGATGACATGGCCGAACACGCAATGCCCGATCTGGCCCGGCTCGACCCGGCTGCGGCTCAGGGCCTCGCGGGTGACCTGCGTGGCCAGTTGCGTGGGCGGCGTGCCCGCGAGGGCGCCGCCGAATGTTCCGATTGCGGTGCGGGTTCCGTCGAGGATGACGACATCTTGCATGGTGCGCCTTTCGATTCAGGGGCATGGGTTTTCCAATCAATACCCCTGATCGGGCCGTGAAACAAAGACTGTATCAGGGGTGACGCCACGACATGCCGTGTCGCGCCCGTGTTTTCGGCGATGTGTGCCGCGACTCGAGGGTCGCAGGGCGGGTCGCCGGATTTCCTCTTGACTCGCGGCGGGCCGGGCATAACCATTGAATGGTCATTCAATCAAGATTGGGGGACTACGCACCCTTTGGGAAGCAACCGATCACCGAGGGGACGAACGTGACCCCGCAAGGCCGCGGGCCGCGGGACAAACAATTCGAAATCGAAAGCCGGACGATACCGGCCCGATCAACAGGGAGTAAGACAAGATGGATGTACTTGACCAGTTGGGATCGATGCGCGAAGGCAAGATGAGCCGTCGCGCCTTTACCCGGTCACTCATGGCTGCAGGGGTCGCCACCGTGGCCATGCCGGTAACCGGCCGCCGGGCCCTGGCCGCGGCCGAGGATCAGGCGACCTATTTCACATGGGGCGGCTACGATATTCCCGAGCTTTTCGGCGCTTACCAGGAAAAGCACGGCGAGCTGCCGAATTTCTCGATCTTCGGCGGTTCGGAAGAGGCGCTGACCAAGATGCGCGGCGGCTTCGTTGTGGACGTGTCGCACCCGTGCAACCAGGCGCTGCCGCGCTGGGTTGCCTCGGGACTGTTCCAGCCGGTTGATGTCTCGCGCCTGTCGAACTGGGCCGACGTGATGCCCGAACTGGTCGACCTGCCGGGCAACGATGCCGAGGGCGGCAATGTGTGGATGGCGCCGTTCGACTGGGGCCAGACCTCGATCACTTACCGCACCGACCTGTTCGAGCTGGAAGGCGAGGAAACATGGGACATGCTGTGGGACGAGCGGTATTCCGGCCGTCTGGGCAGCCTGGCCTCTGGTGCCGACGCATGGTGGTGCGGCGCGATCAAGGCGGGCATCGATTTCGACAATATCGACAGCCCCGAAGCCTTTGAGGCGATCGCGGCCGTGATGCGCGCGCAGTGCCCGCTGATCCGGACCTATACCGACGACACCACGACGCTGGAACAGGCGCTGTCCTCGGGCGAGATGGTTGCGGCGATGACGTGGAACTCCTCGGCGGCGCTGCTGAAATCCGAAGGCATTCCGGTCAAGTTCGCCAAGCCCAAGGAAGGCGCGCTGACATGGGTTTGCGGTGCGGTCATTCACAAGGATGCACCGAATGTGGATCGCGCCTATGACGTGATCGATTCGCTGCTCAGCGTGGAAACCGGCAAGTTCATGATCAACGATTATGGCTATGGCCACGCCAACTCGAAATCGTTCGACGCGTTCGACGAGGCCACGCTGCAGGGCCTCGGGCTCAGCAAGAACCCGCTCGACATCCTGCAGGCCGGCCACTTCCAGCAGCCGCAGACGCAGGAGTGGGAAACCAAGATGAACGCCATGTTCGAAGAGATCAAGGCGGGCTTCTGATCCTGTCTGACCTCTGCCCGTGCCGGATATCCGCCGGCGCGGGCCCTTGATGACAAACAGCGTTTTTCTTTCGGTCTGGCCGTGTTGACGCCGGACCGATGCCCCCGAATGCGGATACCACCATGAGCGATCAAGCCCTCAGCCCCCCCGCCGCGTCGGCGTCTCCGCCCCCCCGGGCCACCTGGTTCGGACGGCTGATCTACCGATCCGAGGCCGCGCGCGGTTTCGCCCTTTTGTCGCCGACGCTGATTTTCATGCTGGTGGCCCTTCTGGTGCCCTTCATGATCCTGCTGGTGATGAGCCTGTGGACAGCGGTCGGTTTCGATTTCGACACGACCCTGACCGTCAACAACTACGTGCAGGCGACAGAGCGGCCGATCTATGGCGCGCTGCTGCAACGCTCACTGTGGATATCGGGGATCGCCACGGTGGCCACGGTGATCGTGTGCTACCCGATGGCCTATTACGTGGCCTTCCATGTGCATCGCAACAAGATGCTCTGGCTGGTGTTCATGACGATGCCCTTCTGGACCAGCTACCTGCTGCGCATCTTCGCGTGGAAAGTGGTTCTGGGCTACGAGGGCGTGATCAACTCGGCGCTGATCAATGTGGGGCTGATCGACCAGCCTTTGGAATTCCTGCTGTATAGTAAAGAGGCGGTGATCATCACTCTGGCCCATGCCTGGGCGGCCTTCGCGATCTTGCCGATGTATGTCTCGCTGGAAAAGATCGACAAATCCCTGCTCGAGGCGGCAACGGATCTGGGTGACGGGCCGGTGATGCGGTTCCTGCGCATCACGCTGCCCTTGTCGCTGCCGGGGGTGATCTCGGCCAGCCTTCTGATCTTCATTCCGACCACGGGCGACTACATCACGCCCGCGCTGCTGGGCGGGCCTGACGGCGCGATGATCGGCAACCTGATCCAGAAGATGTTCGGCCCGATCAACAACTGGCCCATGGGGGCGACGCTGTCGATCATCCTGATGCTGGTGATCGCGTTCATCTGCGTGGCCTTCATCCTGATGACCATGTTCGTGCGGAGGCGCATCTCGTGAGCACAGAATCCTATATCCGCCGCCCCAACCGGCCGCTTCAGGTCTATGCGGTGATCTTTTTGATCGTGCTTTACGTGCCGATCCTGTTCATCCCGCTTTTCAGCTTCAACGACTCGATCTACGTGCGCTTCCCTCTCGAGGGGTTCACGGTGAAATGGTACATCGAGCTCTTTCAGCGCGAGGCGGTCTGGAACGCCTTCATGAACAGTGTCCGGGTGGGTGCTGTCGTGGCGGTGCTGTCCACGGCGCTTGGTATTTTCGCGGCCAAGGCGATCACGCGCTACCGTTTTCCGGGGCGCGGGCCAGTCGTGGGGTTCATCATGCTGCCGCTGGTGGTGCCGCTGATCATCTTCGGTGTGGCGCTGCTGGTGCTGTTCAGCCAGATGGGCGTGCCGCTGTCGCTTTACACGGTGACGATCGGGCACATGATCGTCTGCCTGCCGTTTTCCATCGCGACGCTTCTGCCGCGGTTCGAGGGCTTTGATCCGTCGATC
>JANSYB010000556.1 GCA_024742655.1 Paracoccaceae bacterium
CAGTTCTCGACCGCCGAGAAACAGCAGATCGCCGCAACGCTCGATGCGCTGGGCCTTGATTACATCGAGGGCGGCTGGCCCGGGGCGAACCCGACCGACAGCGCGTTTTTCGACGCCGCCCCCGCGACCCGCGCCACCATGACCGCCTTCGGCATGACCAAGCGCGCGGGGCGCAGTGCGGCCAATGACGATGTGCTGGCCGCGGTGATGAACGCGGGCACACCGGCGGTGTGCCTGGTGGGCAAGACCCATGATTTCCACGTCGAGAAAGCGCTGGGCATCACGCTGGAAGAGAACATCAAGAATATCGCGCAATCCATTGACCATATTGCCAAACAGGGGCGCGAGGCGCTGTTCGATGCCGAGCATTTCTTTGACGGGTACAAATCCAACCCCGCCTATGCGCTGGAGACGCTCAAGGCCGCGCTGGACGCCGGTGCGCGCTGGATCGTGCTGTGCGATACCAATGGCGGCACCCTGCCGCACGAGGTGGGGCAGATCACCGCCGCCGTGATCGCGGCGGGCATCCCCGGCGACCGGCTGGGCATTCACACCCATAACGACACCGAGAATGCCGTGGCGGGCAGCCTTGCGGCGGTGGATGCGGGCGCACGGCAGATCCAGGGCACGCTGAACGGGCTGGGCGAACGCTGTGGCAATGCCAACCTGACGGCGATCATCCCGACCCTGCTGCTCAAGGAGCCTTATGTCAGCCGTTACGAGACGGGTATCACGCCCGAGGCCCTCAGGACCCTGACCAAGGCCAGTCGCCTGCTGGACGAGATCCTGAACCGGGTGCCGCTGAAACAGTCCGCCTATGTGGGGGCCTCGGCCTTTGCGCACAAGGCCGGACTGCATGCGAGCGCGATCCTGAAGGACCCGACCACCTATGAACATATCGACCCCGAGGCGGTGGGCAATGCGCGCGTCATCCCGATGTCGAACCAGGCGGGCCAGTCGAACCTGCGTCGCCGACTGGCCGAGGCCGGGCTGGACGTGGCCAAGGATGACCCGGCGCTGCCGCGCATCCTGGAAGAGATCAAGGCGCGAGAGGATCGCGGGTACACCTATGACGTGGCGCAGGCCAGTTTCGAATTGCTGGCGCGCGACCATCTGGGCCGGCTGCCCGAGTTCTTCGAGGTCAAGCGCTACAAGGTCACCGTCGAGCGGCGCAAGAACAAGTACAACAAGATGGTGTCGCTCTCCGAGGCGGTGGTCGTCGTGAAGGTGGACGGCGAAAAGAAACTGTCGGTCAGCGAATCGCTGGATGAACAGGGCACCGACCGCGGCCCGGTGAACGCGCTGGCGCAGGCGCTGGCCAAGGATCTGGGCCGCTACCAGGGTGCCATCGACGATATGCGGCTGGTCGATTTCAAGGTGCGCATCACGCAGGGCGGCACCGAGGCCGTCACCCGTGTCATCATAGACAGCGAGGACGGGCAGGGCCGGCGCTGGTCCACCGTGGGCGTATCGGCCAACATCGTCGATGCGTCGTTCGAGGCGCTGCTGGATGCGATCAACTGGAAGCTGCTGCGCGACGGGGATGCGGGATGAGCGTCGATGACGCCTTCCTGACCTTGCACCGCGAGATGGACCGGCAGGGGCCGGGCACGCCCGAGGATGTCCGATGGGCGCTGAGTCAGCTGGCGCTGCCGGAACACCCGCGTGTGGTGGATGCGGCCTGCGGGCCGGGGGCGGACCTTGTGACGCTGGCCGAGGCGCTGCCGCATGCCCGCATCGAGGGGGTGGAGCAGCTGCCGCATCTGGCCGAGGAGGCCCGCGCGCGGGTGGCGCATTTCACCAATGTCACGGTCGAGACCGGCGACATGGCCGAACTGCGCGGGCCCTATGACTTGATCTGGTGCGCGGGCGCGCTGTATTTCCTGGGCGTGACCGAGGGGCTTGAGCGGTGGCGCGGGGCGCTGGCCCCGGGCGGCGCGGTGGCCTTTTCCGAGCCGATGCTGGCGCCCGGCGCGCCTGAGGCCGCCCGCGATTTCTGGGAGGAGTATCCGCAGGTGACGGACCTTGAGGGGATCGTGGCGCGCATCGAGGCGGCGGGATACGAGGTACTGGGGCACCGCCCCGTCGTGGGGGCCGGCTGGGCGGGTTACTACGCGCAGCTTTCGGGGCGTATCGCCACGCTTCGCGGACAGGCGGATGCCGCGCTTGGCGCGGTTCTGGACGCCGCCGAGCGCGAGATTTCCCTATGGCGCGCGGCGCCGGGGGATGTGGCCTACGCGCTGATGCTGGTGCGCCCGCGACTGCGGGCTATCTGACGGGTATGGCATTTGATCAGGACCTCACGGCCTGCGCCGGGCTGGTGCAGCGCGGCGACCCCGACCGGTTCGCCGCCACGATGGCCGCACCGGTGGCGGCGCGGGCGGGGTTGTTCGCGATCTATGCCTTCAATGTCGAAGTGTCGCGCGCC
>JANSYB010000405.1 GCA_024742655.1 Paracoccaceae bacterium
AAACGACAGCGCCACGGTGCGCGGCACGGGAATATCCAGACGCACAAGGCGCTGCAGGCACTTCGCACGCCCGCCATGGGTGTGCGTCGCCACCGGGGCAACCGGCGTGATCGGGGTGATATGAGACTCGTCTTGCTGCACCGCGGCATCCTTGCGCCTTTGGCGCAGGATACGCAAGCTTTACGTTATGGCAACAGGCTGTAAACGACGCCTGACAGTCGGTTCGCGCAGGCCTCAGCCCTCAAGCCGCGTCAAATCCGCCGCCTGAAGACAGATTTTGCGGATTTTATGAAGCAGATTCAGACGGTTGCGTCGCAGAACCGCGTTATCCGAATTGATCTGCACCGCCTCGAAAAACGCATCAATCGGGGCGCGCAGGCCGGCCATCGCCTCCATAGCGTTGACAAAATCCTCGGCCTCGGCGGCTTGGGCGATTTGCGCCTCGGCCGCCTCGAGCGCGGCAAAGAGGGCCGTTTCCTCCTCGGCTTCGGCGAATTTCGGATCGGCCCCGAACGAATACTCCACCCCGTCCTGTTCCTCGGCCTGGATGAGGATGTTGTTGGCCCGTTTGAACCCCTGCACGAGGTTCTCGCCGTCCTCGGTGGCCAGCACATCCTGCAGCGCGCGCGCCCGCGCGACGATCAGCGCGAAGTCATCCCCGCCGCCCAGTTCGATGCAGGCGTCGATCACGTCATGGCGCAGCCCCTGATCACGCAGGAACACTTTCAGACGGTCATGGAAAAACGCCAGCAGGTCGGTCGACAGATCGGGCACCAGCTCCCCGACGGTGCGCAGCAGGCTGCCATCGCCGGTCTCGGGCGCGCCGTCCTTGCCCTTGATCCGGTCAATCACCGCGTGAAAGGCCGCCCCGAACACACCCCGGTCGGCGATCTCCTCCAGCACCTCTTCCAGCGTGTCGATTTCGCCCTCGCTGGCCTTCCTGGTATTCAGGCTGATCTTGTGACGCAGCAACTGCGCGTCGATGAACCGGTCGAGGTTGAGCCGCAAGCCGTTGTCCAGAACAATCCGGATGACGCCAAGGGCCGCGCGGCGCAGGGCGAACGGGTCTTTTGAGCCCGTGGGCTTCTGGTCGATGGCCCAGAACCCGGTCAGCGTGTCGATCTTGTCGGCCAGCGCGACGGCGACGGACACGGGCGCCGTGGGCACGTCATCGGAGGGGCCCAGTGGCGCGTAATGCTCTTCGCAGGCCCCTGCCACCTCGGCCGGCAGGCCCGCCGCCTCGGCATAGTAGCGGCCCATCAGGCCCTGCAATTCTGGGAATTCGTAGACCATCTCGCTGCTCAGGTCGGCCTTGGCCACCTCGGCCGCCTGCCCGGCCAGGTCGGCGGTGGTGCCGACCACCGGCGCGATGTCCCGCGCCAGCGCGGCGATGCGCCGGATACGGGCGGCCTGACTGCCCAGCTGGCGCTCGAACGTGACGTTGTCGAGTTGCCGCAGCCACGGCTCCATGCCGGATTTGGCCACGCGCAGGTCATTCTGCCAGAAGAATTTCGCATCCGACAGCCGCGCCGACAGCACCTTTTGATTGCCCGCAAGGATCGTCGCGCCATCATCGGGCGTCTCGATATTGGCCACGGTCACGAACCTCTCGATCCGCCCGGTCTTGGGGTTTTTCACGGAAAAGAACTTCTGGTGCTCCTTCATCGAGGTTCGCAGCACCTCGGCCGGCAGGTCGAGGAATTCCGCCCCGATCTGCCCCATCAGGACAACGGGCCATTCCACCAGCCCCGCCACTTCGCGCAGCAGCCCTTGATCCTCGACCACTTCAAGACCCGCGGCAAAGGCCTGGTTGGTGGCCTCCTGCCAGATGTGGCGCGCGCGTTCCTCAGGATCCAGGATCACGTGGTCCCGCTTCAGCTTTGCGGCGTAATCCTCGAACGAGGTCACGGCAAAACGCCCATGCCCCATGAAGCGATGCCCCGCCGTGGTGTCGCCGGCGTTGATCCCGTCGATCTCGAGCGGGACAACGCTGGCCTCGCCTGCATCATCGGTCAGGATGCACAGGATCGAATGCAGCGGCCGCACCCACCGCAGGCTGCCCGCGCCCCACCGCATCGATTTGGGCCAGGGAAAGTTGCGGATCACGTCCTCCAGCACCTCGGCCACGATGGCGGCCGCCGGACGGCCGGGTTTCGTGATCGTGGCGAAATAGACCTGCCCCTTTTTCTCGTCGCGCACCTCAAGGTCGTCACGGGTGACACCCGCGCCGCGCAGGAACCCCTCGATCGCCTTGTCGGGGGCATCGACGCGCGGGCCCTTGCGCTCTTCGCGCAGTGTCGGGCTTTCGCCGCTCAGCCCCTCGATGGCCAGCGTCAGCCGGCGCGGCGTGGCGAACCCGGCCGCACCCGCATAGGTCAGCCCGGCCTCGACCAGCCCGTCGGTCATGCGCTTCTTGAGGTCCTCGGCCGCACGGGCCTGCATACGCGCCGGGATTTCCTCGGAGAAGAGTTCGATCAGAAGATCAGGCATGGCGCTCAGTTCCCTTGCGGTGGTGGGGGGCAATCGTCGGGCACCGGCTGGCCGTCGAATACCACGGCGCCACAGCGATTGATCTGGTGCCAGGCATAGCCGCGCCCATCCTCGGTGATCACAACGATCCGGTCGATCCCGTATTGCACGTCGCGCTGTCCCAGAAAGGCCAGCGCCGTGCCGGCATCCAGTTCCGCGCCGATGGCCTCGGCATCGAAACAGTCGAACCAGCCCGGCGCAGTCAGCGGCTCGGCCGCGTCGTAGGGCGTGTAGGTTTCGCTGAGCATGGCGTGGCTCATCGTGGTGGTGAAACAGGCCCGGTACCGGATGGGCGAGCTTGTCGCGTCGATCGCCTCGAAATCATCATAGAGCACCGGCTCGGGCTGACCCGACGCAAGCGAGGTCATCTGCACGTCATCGGTGCCCGTGGCGGTGACCGGCTCGTAGAAGTGATACACCTGCAGATAGTACAGCGCCGCGCCCGCGACCAATGCCGTGATCAAGATGCTCGCCCCCATGATTTTACCGATCATGCAGCCTGCCCCCCGGCCTCGGTCTGCACGAAGGCATCCGCACAGCGTTTGGCCAGCGCGCGCACGCGCCCGATATAGGCCTGCCGCTCGGTCACGGAAATCACGCCACGCGCATCCAGCAGGTTGAAGATATGGCTGGCCTTGATGCACTGATCATAGGCGGGATGCGCCATGATGATCCTGTGGCCGGTCTTGGGGTCCTCCTGCGGGTGCGACAGGATCGCCTCGCATTCCGCCTCGGCCTCTTCGAACTGCTTGAACAGGACTTGTGTGTTGGCCACGTCGAAATTCCAGCGGCTGTATTCCTGCTCGGTCTGGCGGAACACGTCGCCATAGGACAGGGCAATCGGCGCGTCGGGGTCGTTGAACGGCATCTCCATCACGTGGTCGATGCCCAGCACGTACATCGCCAGACGTTCCAGCCCGTAGGTCAATTCGCCCGACACCGGGT
>JANSYB010000322.1 GCA_024742655.1 Paracoccaceae bacterium
AGGACGATTTCCAGTCTGTTGGCGGCGCAGAACTTGCCCTTCAGGACGCCCACGTAGTGTTTGACCGTCTTTTCGCTGATGGCCAGGCGATCACCGATCTGCCGGTTGGTCTTGCCCTCCATCAAAAGGCCCACCACCTGGTTTTCGCGGTATGTCAGGCGCAGGCGCTCGGCTTCATTGCGCTGCTGTTCCTTTTCACGCAGTTCGCGGAAAATCTCCATGGCGATGTCAGGCTGGACATAGTTGTCCCCCCGCAGCACCCGGGTCACGGCAAGATGCAGGTCTTCGGCCCGGCAGCTGGGGGTCATGATCCCGGCCGCGCCGGCATCGAGGGCATCCACGGCAAAATTCGTCGTGTCCGCAGGGCAGAAAACGATCAGCCGCACGTGTTCATGCGCCCGCCGCAGGTTTCGGATGATCGATGTCGCGTTGCCGAGCCCCGCGAGGTCGAGTATCGCCACCTCGACATCTTTTCCTTCCAGATCGGTCAGACTGTTGCCGGAAACGTCAGATGATCCGACGACCTCACACTGTTCCAGTTCATTCAAATAGTGTTTGATGCCTTCCCGCGTGAAGACCTGGTTTGAAAAGACGAAGACTTTCATCGTTATTACCCCAAATTCGCTTACCCCTAGACGACCTACGGACGCACTCGAAGCTGACCGACCTCTGGAGGGTAAGGTCTTTCGTGGTCAGGCTCCGGTGCGCCGCGATCTCGTCCGTCTGTGCATCGGCGAGAATCGGCCGGTTCTGCCACATATCTTTCGAAAGCATTTGCGACTTTCGTATCGGGGGCGTGGGCGCCGAATGCGTCATGCCGGGCATGATCCCCTTTGTTTCGCTCGTTCCACTTGACGGGTAGATGTCCAGGCGGGGCATCAAACATCCGGGAAGATCAGTGTCTTTTGCACCAATGGTCGGATCTGAAAGACAGTTTGGTTCCATTTCCGAAACAACCTTTGTCCGCGACGGGACATGCAACTGGTCTCTTTGGGCGTTTCGATCCTCGTCCGAGATGTGTTCGGACCAAAGTCCGATATTCGGCGCGACCTCGTGATGAGTGCGACCGAAGCGCTTTCTGGCATTGCTGCGTCTCAACAACCGCCAAGCGGATCTCCGCACCGGCCCAGTTCAGAGGATTAGCCCATGTCGCAGAAAGCCGCCAAGAAAACCGAACGTGACGAACGAGTTGCTCGGATTACAGAGGGCATGCGGTCCGTGTTGCTCTATGTCCTGGGCTTGTCCGGGGTCATCAACATTCTCGCACTGACCGGCGCGTTCTACATGATGCAGATCTATGACCGTGCTCTTCTGAGCGGCAGCATCCCCACGCTTGCGATGATTTCCCTGTTGGCATTCGGCCTTTTCGTGTTTCAGGGGGCGCTGGATGTGCTGCGTTCGCAGATCCTTCAGCGGGTTGGCGCACGCTTCGACCATCGGGTGGCGCCCGATGTGCACATGATGACCATCGAGATGCCGCGCTATGGGTTCTCCATCGGCGAATCCGTCGAAAGGGGACGCATGGTCGACACGCTTCGCGGCTTCTTTGGCGGGCCCGGGCTGGTGGCGATTCTGGACTTGCCCTGGATGCCCATCTTCATTGCGTTCGTGTTCATCCTGCATCCCTATCTGGGCGCGTTGACGATCGCCGGTGCCGGCGTGCTGGCGCTGCTGACGATCCTGACGGAGTTCCTGACCCGCAGGTCCAACGCCGATATCAGCCGCGCGGCCGCCGCGCGCAGTTCGGTGGCCGAGGCCAATGCGCGCAACGCGGATGTGATCCGGGCCATGGGGTTTTCGGGCAAGGCGGTGAAGCTGTTTCGCGACGCAAACGAAGAACACCTGCGCCTTGAAGCGGGCTCGGGCGACATCACCCGTACGTTCGGCGCGATTTCGAAGGTGCTCAGGATGATGTTGCAGTCGGCGGTGCTGGGTCTTGGTGCCTATCTGACCATCATGGGGGAAATGACCGCTGGTGCGATCATCGCCGCCTCGGTGGCATCCGCCCGTGCCCTGGCGCCAATCGACGCCGCCATCGGGAATTGGAAAAACATCATCATGTCCAAGAACGCCTATTCCAAAATCAAGGAAACGATCGCCGCGATGCCGTCCGATCCCAAGCCGATGTCCTTGCCCGATCCGAAGAACGAGTTTTCCGCCGATAACGTCACCGTTGTCGCACCGTCGACGGGCCAGGTGATCCTGGCGGATGTTTCGATCCGCCTTGAAGCCGGGCAAGCCCTCGGGTTGATCGGCCCGAGCGGCGGCGGCAAGACATCGCTAATGCGCGCGCTGGCGGGCGTTTGGCCGGTCCTGCGCGGGCATGTTCGCCTCGACAGGGCGGATCTGTCCCAGTGGTCCGAAGAGTCCATTGCCCGGTGTTTCGGCTACCTGCCCCAGGACTATACGCTGTTCGACACCAGTATCGCGCGCAACATCGCGCGCCTGGATGATCCCGATCCCGAAAAGGTGATCGCCGCTGCGAAGACGGCCGGGGTTCACGACCTCATCGTTGGAATGCCGGACGGCTATGAAACGCAACTGGGCGCCAATGGCGTGAGCCTTTCGGGCGGACAGCGCCAACGTATCGCGCTGGCACGTGCCCTCTACGGAGATCCGTTCGTTGTGCTCATGGACGAGCCCAATTCGAACCTGGACCAGCAAGGTGAGGCGGCTGTCAGCGAGGCGATCCGCGCGGTTCGCGAGCGGGGCGGCATCGTCATCGTGGTGGCACACCGTCCGAGCGCGCTGGAGAATGTGGATCTGATCGGAATCGTTCAGGACGGGTCGCTGGTTCGGTTGGGCTCGAAGTCCGACATCATGAAGCCCAAGTCGGTCGGCCCGACGGCCCCAGAGCAGGACGTAAGCCAGCCAGGCAAAGTTCAGGAGGCCGTGTCATGATCGAGGTTCATGCAAAAAACGCTCAGCAGAGCGAGGGCAAGGCCCGCATCGAAGAAATGGCCGTTCTCAAAGGGGCCCGGTCATCCTCCTCGAACCGTGAAATCGCGATGGCGGCCGGTGGCATGTTCGCCCTGATCCTGTACCTGCGCTCCTGGTGGGCCCCCCAACAGGTAAACGCGCAGGAGGCGGACAGCGCGACAGAACCGGAAAGCCAGACGCCGCTCCTGACCGACGAATCGACTGGTCGGATTACGAGCCTCGACGGACCGATGTCGATGAAACGCAGCGATGACCGTCAGGCCGATCGACCCGACGATGTGTCGGCCAATGTCGGCGCATCGGGCTATATGTCGCCGAGTGAATCATTTGCTTCGTCCGGTCTCAGGCCTTTGGAACCGCTCCAGGAATTTCGCGTCAAACCCGCGGCTGCAGGGGCGAACGATGCTTTTGCAGGTGCCCAGGGGCCGACTCTGCCCCAAGTGCCGTTGCCGGTCGGGGCAGGACCCCAGGCGGCCGGCGGAAACGCGGCCGCGCCGCAGGCGAACACTGCCGAGAGCACGGATCAGACGGATGACGAGACGCAACGCTCCGAGACCGATCCGGACGTTCAGCCAGAAGGCGCCCCCCCCGTTACCGACCCGGATGAACAGTCGGCGGGGTGTCAGGAAGATGCAACCGGCACGGAGGGTTGCGAGGGCGTTTGGGCCGCCGGCGAGGGGGCGATCTGCCCCGAAGACGCCCCCGCCTTCGTGGAACACATCCTCCAGGCCGACGCCGGCGGATTGCCCGGTTCCGGTCAGGGCGCAAAGGCCGTCGGCGGTGTCGAGGCCGACATGTTCATAGGCTCGGACGGCGCTGACACCATCAGCGGTGGCAAGGGCGATGACGTGGCCATGGGTGGGCTTGGCGATGACCACATCGACGGCGGCGATGGTGACGACCTGCTCATCGGTGAAGGGGCGGACGATGTGCTCCTTGGCGGTCAGGGCAGCGATTTGCTCCTCGGTGGGACCGGCGCCGACAAGCTGGTCGGCGGCGCGGGTGATGACCGCCTGGCGGGGCAGGACGGCGACGACAGGCTGTGGGACGGCGACGGGAAGGATATCCTTGTCGGTGGTGCGGGGAACGATACGATCTATCTCAGCGTCGATGCCGACACCGATATCGTGGATGGTGGCGCCGGGTTCGACAAACTCGTCCTCGACGATGCCGCCGGGTCGACGCGGGTGGACATCATGTCGGGCCTTGTGGAGACCGATGGCGGTCCGTCCGACCAGTTCGAGGGGATCGAGTGCATCGTTGCCGGGGACGGCATGGACGAGTTCGATTTCTCCGGGCTTGTGACCTCTGCGGCACAG
>JANSYB010000681.1 GCA_024742655.1 Paracoccaceae bacterium
CGAATCTCGTTTCCGTTGATCTTGGGCATTGTGGCAAAACCTTGGCAAAAGGTTGATGGATGTTGGGCCTACCCTATATATTGCGTGGCGATGGCTGACAAGAAGACGACATATCGTGCTGCAGGCGCAGAGAGCTATGCGAAATTTGCATATAAGCTATGCATCTAAAGTCTATCCGAATCGATCAAACTCCGCCATAACCATCGCTACGCCGAAAAGACAAGAGCAATAAAAATAAGGACAAACCATGAAGGATTTCGTGGACGGCACTGCATTCAACGCCGAACAGGGCAATCGCGCGCGCAAACTTTTCGCCGCTGTTGTGCTGGCCGCACTGGACGATGCTATCGCCGACGACAAGAAATACGGCAACGGACCGGAACAGATCGCCCGCTGGGCGCGGTCGCGCGACGGGCGCGAGGTTCTGTCCTGCGCAGGGATCGACCCGAACGAGCGCGTCGTTTCGGGCCTGATGGAATTCGTGGCCAAGGGTGTGCGCACCTCGGTGGCCCTGTCGCGCGAGGAAAGCGAGCGTCGCAACGCCGCCGCACAGGCCGAAGCCGCCTGATATCCGACCCGACAACGGAATATTGCCCTGCCCTGTTGCGGCAGGGCTTTTTCGTTGGTCAGGCCGCGCCAACGGCGAAAATATAGGTCCACATCACCAGCGGCAGCAATTGCACGGCCCCGAGCCCGCCGATCAAAACGCGGGACCGCAGGCTGGTGAATCGCCGCATCAGGATCAGGCAAAAGAGCAAAGACACAGCCATCTCGATCGGGCCGACGATGCCGGCGTGATGCGCGCTGTCCCAATAGCTGACCGGGCTTTGAAACACCCAGTCCGACAGTGGCCAGAAATGCGGCCGCCCGTCATCGTGATGCAGTGGAAAATCAAACGCCAGATGCATCAGGCCAGAGACGGCGAACACCATCGCGTTGCGCGCGCCCATGCCCCAGGCCACGCCAAAGGCCGCCCCCCACACGATGAACGAATTGTCGACCGCGAAGACGCGCTGCCATGCATCTGAAAAATAAAGCGTGTCGAAAACGTAATGCGGGCTGAGCCCCATCACGTAAAGCGACACGCCCACCATCACGTAAAGCGACAGGTCCGGCGCCAACGCACCGGACAGCGCGGCGAGCGTGCGGCGTCGGTCATGGGGCCGGGCAAAGGCGGCTGCGGCGAAAATCAGGTGGGCGGGCGTGTTCATGGCTTTTCACCGCAGCGCGCGTTGCGTATCAGGGCCGGGTCACTATGGGGACAGGCCATGGCACAGTCCATCATGATTCAGGGAGCGGGCTCCAACGTGGGCAAGTCGGTCATCGTGGCCGGGCTGGCGCGTGCCTATGCCAATCGCGGTTTGAGCGTGGCACCGTTCAAACCGCAGAACATGTCGAACAATGCCGCCGTGACCGTGGATGGCGGCGAGATCGGGCGCGCGCAGGCGCTTCAGGCGCGCGCCTGCCGGCGCGATCCGCACACCGACATGAACCCGGTGCTGCTCAAGCCCGAAACCGACACCGGCGCGCAGGTGATCGTGCAGGGGCACCGCTTTGCCACGCTGCGCGCGCGCGATTATGCCAAGGCCAAGCCACAGCTTCTGACCCCGGCACTGGAAAGTTTCCGGCGGCTGTCCGACGGCGTCGACCTCGTTCTGGTCGAGGGCGCCGGCAGCCCGGCCGAGATCAACCTGCGCGCGGGCGACATCGCCAATATGGGGTTCGCCGAGGCGGCGAACGTCCCTGTCGTGCTGGTGGGTGATATCGACCGGGGCGGTGTCATCGCGCAGATCGTGGGCAC
>JANSYB010000641.1 GCA_024742655.1 Paracoccaceae bacterium
CCATGGGCTTCATGGGGCCGGTTTCGGCGTCGGTGGCCTCGACGGCCTCGCGCAATGTCGGCCCGGACCGCAGGCGATGTTCGCTTGTCAGGGTGAAGGATATGCAGACCGGTATCCCGATCCGCGCGGCTGCCCGCGCCACGCCGACGGCCTCCGGCACGTTGTTCAGCGTCGCGCCCCAGGCACAATCCACGTCCAGCGATTTCAGCGTTTCCAGCTGGACGCTGTGATAGTCTTCGGCCTCGTCGGCGGTGATCGTGCGGTTGAGCGCATAGGCATCACCGCGGGGGCCGACGATGCCGGCGATCCGGATATCGGCGATCTGACCCCGATAGGGCTGTGCGATGTCGCGCAGAAAGTCGGTGCACTGCGCCTGGACATCGGCAAGCCCGTCAGCGGAATACCCCAGAAGATTGCCCCAATCCGGACTTGCGCGGTAATCCAGCCCGCTCATCAGCGCACCGAAACCGCTTTCGGCGACCACATCGAGGTACCGACGGAACATGTCGTGCAACCTGTCCACCGCAGCCGGATTCTTGAGCAGTTCGAACACCGCGAAATGCGGGAAATCGAACCCGTGGCGGAACATGATCTCGGTCTCGGTGCCGCCCTCGGCAAGATAGCGCAAGCCCTCGTTGGTCTGTGTGAAATCGCGTGGCATGCGGCGCCTCCCTCCATGGTCTTTCTTGGCAACCATGATCCGGCATGGCGGTGTATCGCGCTAGTGGACCTTGGGTGCACTGGTCGGAGAACCGGATTTTCAGTAGTGTTTCAGAAGCTTGCCACCTGCCGTCCGGGTTTTCCGTGTTGCGTGGGCGGCCCAAACCGTACCGGTGGTTCTGTCGATCGGTGCACCCGCCGGGGAGAAACCACGATGTCCTTTCTGAAACCACGCAGCTCTGAAACGACCCGGGACAGGCTGATGACGGTGGCCGAACTGGCCATTCTGGAAAAGGGGTTCGCGGCCACGTCGATCGAGGAACTGATCGCCGAGGTCGGGATCACAAAGAGCGGTTTCTTTTATCATTTCAAGGACAAGAGCGAGTTGGTGAAGGCCATCCTGGAACGGCACCTTGAGGCCGAGGAGATGTGGTTCGACGGGCTGTTCGCCCGGGCGCGGGAACTCGACGATGACCCGTTGCACGAATTCCTGATCTTCCTGCGGCTTCTGCGCGAGGACATGGAGCGCCTGCCGGATGTGCACCCCGGCTGCCTCATTGCGGCCTGTTGTTTTCAGGAACGTCTGTTCGAGCGCGAGGTGCACAGGCTGGCCAAGGACAGCCTGCTGAAATGGCGCAACCGGTTTCACGCCCGGTTTCAGGTGATCGCCAGACGCTATCCGCCCCGCGTGGATGTGGACCTGGCCGCGTTGGCCGACATGCTGACATGCGTGGTGGACGGGGCGATCATCCTGTCCAAGACGGTGCGCGAAAAAGAGGTGCTGCCGCGCGAGACCGAGCTTTACCGGCAATTCGTCAAGACGGTTTTTCTGGGCACGGAGCATCCGGCCTGAAACGGGTGGATTTCACGCAAAACGGGGCGGTCAGGACCGCCCCGTTTTCGTAGTTCTCGCGTCTGCTCAGTTCAGCGCGGCATCGGTGATCGCATGCGTCCAGGCCGCGTCGCCGGGATGTTCCGAGATCACCGGATCAGAGCCGCCCGACAGCAGTGATTGCACCGTGCGTTCGAAATCGGCCGGGTCTAGCGCGCCGTTGGAGCCCGCGGTCAGCTTGGCGATTTCGCCCATCATCCGTTTCTGGTGCTTTTCGGTCTGGGCGCCGGTGGCGTCATTGTCCAGAACGATCATCGCGGCCTCGTCGGGGTTTTCCTCGGCCCATTTCCAGCCCTTCATCGAGGCCCGCACGAAGCGGGTCATCTTGTCGACGAAGGCCGGATCCTCGAGGTTTTCCTCGAGCACGTACATGCCATCCTCAAGCGTGGCGACGCCCTGATCCTCGTATTTGAAGACCACGAGGTCATCGGGCGTCAGGCCCGCATCAATGATCTGCCAGTACTC
>JANSYB010000011.1 GCA_024742655.1 Paracoccaceae bacterium
GGTGCGGCGTCAGCTGGTGCGTGAGCTTTTGCGTCTGCTAGAGGTTCTTCTTCTTCTTCTGCTTCTGCTTCTGCTTCTGCTTCTGCTTCTGCTTCTGCTTCTGCTTCTGCTTCTGCTTCTGCTTCTGCTTCTGCTTCTGCTTCTGAGAGATCGTCTGTCAGGGCGGATATATAATCAACACTCTGATAATTATATGTTTCGTCAGCTTCCACGGCCGAAACGGCCGCCGTGGCAGGGGCCGACAACTCGGCCACAGTTTCGGACATGCCGGATGTGTCTTCACTCTGCGGTTCGATCTCCGCCACGGCTTCGGGCTCAACCGGGGTTGTTTCCGGTTTGCGCGCTTCGTCTTCGGAACGCGCTTGCTCTGCAGGCATCTCGGACTGGGGGGCCGCAGGTTCCGGCTGCGCCAGCGCACTGGTCTGCCCTGCACGCAGGACAATATTGCCCTGGTCTTCATGCGCTTCGACGCGGCGGGAAATCTCCCGCTCGGCGATGCGCGCCAGCATCTCTGCATCCGGGGTCGGGGGCTCGGCACCGAAATACCTGTCATCCGCCGCCAGATCGCGGAAATACTCCGCGATGGCTTTCATCGTTTCAAAGGAATCGTCAAAGCCTTCCAGAGTACAGGAGAATGTACCGTAAGAGACCGTCAGGATTTTACTTGTACTGACCATTTTTTTTGCTCGCTTTGCATTGCCTGCAACGACATGGTTTACCATCTTGGCCAAGTCGAAAGCGGTCCGATTCTTAGAATTTTACCGTATCATTTCGTGGCTAGAATGTGTTCTGTTTCCAAAATAGGCGTTAACACGGGAAAATCAGGGTGATTGTTGATCAATCCGAACCATTAACCCTGATTGGCGGGGCCGAGGTGAACCCAAACCGCCTCGAGCGTGCCATGTCATTGGGCCGAACCGTCGTGGCCGCCGACAGTGGGGCAGATGCGGCCCTGGCACTTGGGGTCACGCCGGACGCCGTGATCGGCGATTTCGATTCGCTTTCCGAGATGGCGCGCGCGACGCTTGCCCCGGACACCCTGCATCCGATCCCGGAGCAGGACAGTACGGATTTCGACAAGTGCCTGCGCAACATCTCATCACCGCTGGTCATCGGAATCGGTTTTTCCGGTGATCGCCTCGATCATCAGTTGGCTGCCTACAACACCCTTGTCACGCACCCTCACCGGCGTTGCATCCTACTTGGCGCGGAAGAGCTGTTGTTTCTTTGCCCGCCCTCTTTTGCCATGACATGTGAGGCGGGTTTGCCCGTCTCGCTTTTTCCGATGGGTGCGGTCGAGGGCATATCCGAGGGATTGCGCTGGCCTATCAACGGTCTGAATTTCGCCCCGGACGGCCGGATCGGAACATCGAACGAGACAATCGGCCCGTTGTCCCTGTCCGTGACATCGCCAAAAATGCTGGTGATCTTGCCGGAATGCATGCTGGAAAGCGTGGCCGAGGCCCTTCTGGCGACGCGGCCAGCGTGGCCGCCAGCCTGACAGCCCGTCGGGGCGCGGCCATGATTTAGTATCTCCACGTCTCCGGCACGGTGTCCGGTCCCTTGTTGACCTCAAGGATCGCGCGGTAATTCTTCATCGAATGGTCCTGTCCCCAGTTGTTTTCCGGCGGCTCGAGAAAGCGGGCATCCCCCAGATGATGAAAGTTCGGCGGCAGGCTGCAGACGGTGTCATCCACCCGGCATACCGACAGGCACTTGCCATCATGGCGGACACGGCCGCCACCTTTTTTGGGTCGGGGGGCGGCAAAGCCTATCCCGGAAACATCATAGCTTTTCGACAGGATCTGCGTGGCCGCGGCACCCAGTGAATGACCGATGATCAGCTTGGGTTTGCGATGTCCCACCCAGTCATAGATCTTGCGGGCGTAGGTCAGAAACCCTTGGTGCCAGAGTGTTCCGCTGGCGCCGCGCGCGGCAGCGGTGGTGGACATTCGGTACTTCTTGTTGCCGACGTTGAAGACACGCAGGTTGTAGTGAACGTAATCGAGCGCGCTGTTCGATCCTGGCAGCAAGAGCAGACCGGTTTCCGTCAGATGCGCCTGCACGTGGTCGCGGTTCAGACTGTCCACGATCCGTGGCGACTGGATGTTCTCGGCCTTGTAGGCATGCTGCGCCAACGTGGCGGCGTCTTTCAGGCGAATGCGCGGCATCTATGATCCCCCCTTGGCTGCAAGCAGTGTTCCACATTGCGCTATGGTTGCATAGTCAGGGGTTCCGCACTTTTTAAGGGGGAGGTGTCGGCCGTCTTTCCAGCGCGCGTTCGCGGAAGAACACGAAAAGGCCGGATCCGACGATCAGGGCAATGCCGAGGAATGTCAGGGCATCGGGCAAATCCCGGAACAGCAGCCAGCCCAGAATGGTGGCGCCGAGGATTTCGAGATACTGGATCGGCGCCAGAAGCGAGGCCGGCGCAAAGGACAGCGCGAAACTGATGCACACGTGGCTGAGCGTGGCGATCAGGCCGACCCCGGCCAACAGCCACATCTCGCGCCTTTCAGGCCAGGACGGATCGAGCGGTTGAACACCGGATCCGTCGAACAGCCAAAGAACCGGCAGCACCAGAATCACGGCGCCAAACCCGGTGTAGACTTGCAAGGTGATCGGATGCATCCGCGTCACCATGCTCCTTGTCAGGATCATGTAGAAGGCGAAACACAAAGCCGTCACGAGGGGCATCAGGGCGGCAAAGCCGACTTCCTGAAAGCTGGGGCGGATCACCAGCAGCGCGCCGGCGAAACCGATCGCACAGGCCACGTAGCGGCGCGGGCCCACCGGCTCTCCCAGCAGCAACGCGCCCAAAAGTGTCAGAAGAAACGGCTCCACGAAGAAGATCGCGATCGCATCCGCGATCGGCATGAACCGCAAGGCCGAGAAGAAAAAGGCCGTCGCCACGAGGATAAGAGCGCCGCGCACCAGATGCAGCCCCATTTCACGCAAGCCTGGCAGGTGCAGCCACCCAAAGGCCAGGGCGATGGGCAAAAGAACCAAGACCTGAACCCCGAAACGGGTTGCGACGACCTGCCCCACGGCAAGGGCATCACCGATCAGTTTGGCGCAGGCATCCATGCCGGGCGCCAATAGCGAAAACCCCGTCATCAGGGCAATTCCCAGAAGGGACCTGTTTTGCGGCGTGCTCACCGGTCAACCCTGTGTTCGTCGGCACATATGAATGCCGTTGCATGTTGTATCATGGGTGAGCGTCAGCAATTGGGAATGTTCACGGCAAGGCCACCAAGCGAGGTTTCCTTGTATTTCTCGCTCATATCGGCCCCGGTCTGGCGCATGGTTTCGATACAGGCATCCAAGGGCACCAGATGCGTTCCGTCCCCGCGCAAGGCAAGACTGGCGGCGCTGACCGCCTTGATCGCGCCCAGACCGTTGCGTTCGATGCAGGGGACCTGAACCAGCCCCTTGACCGGATCGCAGGTCATGCCGAGGTGATGCTCAAGCGCGATTTCGGCCGCGTTTTCGATCTGCGCGGGCGTGCCGCCAAGAACGGCCGCAAGCCCTGCGGCACCCATGGCCGCGGCACTGCCCACCTCGGCCTGACAGCCGGCCTCAGCGCCGCTGATCGAGGCGTTGAACTTCACCAAACCGCCAATCGCCGCAGCCGTCAGCAGAAAGGTTTCGATCTGCGCCTCGGACGCGCCCGGCACGTGATCCAGCCAATACTTTATGACTGCGGGCACCACACCAGCAGCCCCGTTCGTCGGCGCCGTGACGACCTGCCCGCCCGCGGCGTTCTCTTCATTGACCGCCATGGCATAGACGCTGATCCAGTCGTTGATCTTGTGCGGCGCATTCAGGTTGGTGCCCCGTTCAGCCAACAGCGCATCATGAATACCCTTGGCGCGGCGTTTCACCTGAAGGCCGCCGGGCAACTCCCCGTCGGTCGCTAGGCCGCGCTCGATGCACGAATCCATCACCTGCCAGAGCTGCGCGACGCCGGAGCGCAGGTTCTCGGCCCCGCCGCGAGAGATTTCGTTGGCCTTTTTCATCTCGGCGATGGTCTTGCCGCTGGCTTCCGCCATCTCCAGCATCTCGGCCGCCGACTTGAACGGATACGGGACCGGATCCCCCTCATCCGTGTTGCGGCCCGCAGCCAGTTCGGCCTCGGTCATCACGAACCCACCCCCGATGGAGTAGTAGGTTTCCTGTAGGATGACATCGCCCTGTTTGTCAGTGGCCATCAGGATCATGCCATTGGCATGCCCCGGCAGGTTCGGCCCGAAATCGAAAACAAGGTCATCCTTGGGATGAAAGGCCAGCACCGGCAGACCGGGAGGGCAAACCGTCTTGGTCTCGCGGATCTGTTCCAGCGCCGCCTCGGCCTTTTCGTGGTCATACGTCTCGGGCAGGAACCCTGCCAGGCCAAGGACCGTGGCCCGGTCGGTCGCATGGCCAACGCCGGTAAAGGCCAACGACCCGTGCAGTGACCCTTTCAGACCCGCGAACTCGAACGGCGAGGCCCGCATTTCCTCCAGAAAACGCGCGGCGGCGACCATCGGACCCATCGTGTGCGACGAGGACGGGCCGATGCCCACTTTGAACATCTCGAAAACGGAAAGAAACATCAGGTGGCGCTGCCTTCTGGTGGATTCGGATGGATCGGGGCCGTGAACGGATGCGGCCCGAGACCCTCGGCCTGTATCGCAGCCTGAACGCTCTGACAATGCTCCAGTCGCGCCGCCATATCGTGCAGATGCGGCCAGTTTTCCAGCCGGAACCACCCGGCCCCGCCCTTTGGCAAGGGGTAAAGAGAGACCCAACGCAACATGGGCGCGATGTAGAGATCAAGGGCCGAGGGGGTTTCACCCGCCAACCATGCCCGCTTTTGCGAGGCAGCCCCCTCGAGCATGTCGAGATAACGGCAAATCTCGCCGGGCATATGGGACCGCAACTGGGATTGGGAGGCTCTGTCATGCCCGACATACTGCTCGGGATAGAAGATCATCCGCAACGCTGGGTGCAGGGTGTTGGACAGAAAGAACAGCCATTTCAGGAAAGCGGCCCTGTCACGGCTATCCGGTTCAGGCGTCAGGCGACCATGCCGATCCCCCAGCCACAACAGGATCGCGGCCGTTTCAAAGATCGGACCGTCGGGCGTTTCAAGCGCCGGTATCAACCCGTTGGGGTTCAGAGCGAGATAATCGGGTGATTTCTGCGCCCGTTCCGCGCGATTGACCAGCACCGCCCGGTACGGCTGATGCAATTCCTCGAGAGCCAGCCGGATAACCAGCGACGCATTATCGGGGGCATAGTGCAATCTGTAGAGCGCATTCATGATCGCCAGTCTAATCAAAAGCCCCGGTCCGGCTGGCCGGATTGCGACCATACCGCGACGCTGCCGTCCAAAACGCCTTTACCGTTTAACCGTGCTTTAACCGACTCGGTGCACAGTTTCCGGTGTTCAAGATGATCTGCCCTGAAAGGACATGGCATGCAGACGACCGGATTGATTCTGCTCCTGGCAGCGGGTTTCATCGTGCTGTTCGGAGGCGGCAATGGTGGTCAGGCGGCCCTGCCGACCGGCATCACACCAAACAACATGACCCTGATCTCAGGCATCGTCCGCTGAGATGGCTTCCTGCCCGGGGGTCTGTGGAAATTGACCCCTCGCACCTGCTGCGCAACTTCCCTATAACCACTTCGAGATATCTGGGGAGTGCGCACCATGGCAGGAGAATTGTCGCCGATCGACAAGGCCAAGTTCGTCGCCGCGAAACGTTCGGTCGATTATGTCGAAGACGGAATGCGCGTTGGCTTGGGCACAGGCTCCACCGCCGCATGGATGGTCCGGTGCCTTGGCGAAATGGTACGCGAAGACGGGTTGAAGATCCGCGGTGTGCCGACCTCCACGCGCACGGCCGAACTGGCCCGGGAAGTCGGGATCGAGGTCATCAGCCTTGATGAGGCCAAGTGGATCGACGTAACCATCGACGGCGCGGACGAATTCGATGGAAACCTCAACCTGATCAAGGGCGGCGGTGGCGCGCTTCTGCAGGAAAAGATCGTCGCTACGGCCTCGGACCAGATGATCGTGATCGCGGATGTGGGCAAGGAAGTCGAAAGTCTCGGCGCCTTTCCCCTGCCTGTCGAAGTGATCCCCTTCGGATGGCAAACCACAAAATCCCTGATCGAGGAACTCCTGATCTCGATGGACGTTCTGGGACGGGAGACCACTCTGCGCATGAATGGTGACCGGCCCTACATCACGGACGAGGGCAATTATATCGTCGACCTGCATCTGGGGCGCGTCGGCAATCCGCACCAGTTGTCTATGGTGCTCAACCAGATGCCCGGGGTGGTTGAAAACGGGCTTTTCATAGATATCTGCGACATCGTGATCCTTGGCTACGGCGATGGCCGTGTCGAGACACGAGACATCAACGAAGGCACGGTGGAGGAGGACCGACTCGATTTCGTCGAAACGGACAACCTTTTTACCGACCTGCAGGACTAGGGCGGCCCGGACAAATGGCTTTTGACTTCGATCTGTTCGTGATCGGCGGAGGATCAGGCGGCGTCAGAGCCGCGCGCGTTGCGGCGCAGGGTGGCGCCAAGGTCGGGCTGGCCGAAGAGGACAAGTACGGCGGCACCTGTGTGCAGCGCGGCTGCGTGCCCAAGAAACTGATGGTCTTTGCCAGTGAATTTCCCGGCGCCATAGAGGACGCCGTGCAATATGGCTGGACCGTGCATTCCGGCAGCTTTGACTGGCCCGCCTTTCGCGCCAAGCTGGAAGCGGAACTTGATCGCCTGGAAGGCGTCTATCGCAACATTCTGGGCAACGCCGGCGTTCAGTCCTTCGATGCGCGCGCGGTGGTGGCCGATCCGCACACGGTCGAGCTGTCGACCGGGGAACGCTTCAGCGCCAAGCATATCCTCGTGGCCACGGGCGGCTGGCCCGTGAAGCCGGATCTACCGGGTGCCGAAGACGCCATCACAAGCAACGAGATTTTCCATCTCGACAGCCTGCCCAAGTCGATTCTGATTATCGGCGGGGGATATATCGCCTGTGAATTTGCGGGCATCCTGAACGGTCTTGGCGTCGAGGTGACACAATATTATCGCGGCGCCCAGATCCTGCGCGGCTTTGACGAGGAGGCCCGCGGCCTGATCTCGGAGGAGATGATACAGAACGGCGTCGACCTGCATCTGGGGACCAACATCATCGAAATGGAAAAGGTCGATGGCGGCTTTCGGGTGAAATCGACGAATGGCGACGAACGGGTGTTCGAACAGGTGATGTTCGCGACGGGCCGGGCGCCCAACACCGCCGGTCTCGGGCTTGAGCAGGCGGGCGTCAAGCTGGGCCGCAACGGCCAGGTCATCGTGGACGACTACAGCCAGACATCGGTGCCGTCGATCTACGCGGTCGGTGATGTAACCGACCGCGTGAACCTCACCCCCGTCGCAATCCGCGAAGGCATGGCCTTTGTCGAAACAGTGTTCAACGGCAACCCGACGCCGGTGGATCACGCGCTGATCCCGACCGCGATCTTTACGCAGCCCGAGATGGGCACCGTCGGCCTGAGCGAAGAAGAGGCCCGCGACCAAGAAGCCGTCGAGATATACTGCACCTCGTTTCGCCCCATGCAGACGGCCTTTGTCGGCCGGCCCGATCGCGTTCTGATGAAGCTTGTCGTGTCCAAGGCAACGCGCAAGGTTCTGGGCTGCCATATCGTCGCACCCGGTGCGGGCGAAATGATCCAACTGGCCGGGATCGCCGTCAAGATGGGCGCGACAAAAGAGGATTTCGACCGGACGGTCGCCGTGCATCCCACGATGTCCGAGGAAATCGTGACGATGCGGGAACCGACACGGAGTGCTTGAATTTTCACCTGTACTGCACAGGTTAGTATCAACATGCGCGGCTCACGCGCTGCAATGAAGGGAAGAGTTTACATGGCTGGACATTCTGGCGGCCCATGGGGCGGCGGAGGCGGCGGAAACCGTGGCGGTGACGGAGGCGATGATGACCGCGGCGGAAATCGCGGCAACGGTCGGCGTCCCCCCGAAGGTGGCCCGCAGATCCCCGAGATAGATGAACTTGTGCGCAAGGGTCAGGATCAGCTTCGCGTGCTCATGGGCGGGCGTGGCGGTGGTGGCCGCGGCAATGGCGCCGGTGGCGGTGGCGGTCCAAGCTTTGGGCGCGGCACCATCCTGCTGGGTCTTGCGGCCGCGGCAATTCTGTGGGGCGCGGCAAGCTTCTATACCGTCAAACCCGAAGAGCGCTCTGTCGAACTTTTCCTCGGCAAGTTCTCGTCGCTCGGCAATCCGGGCCTGAACTTCGCACCGTGGCCACTGGTCACTTACGAGGTGGTCAACGTGACCTCGGAGCGGACAGAAGAGGTCGGCGGCGGGCGCAGCGGCAATGACGGCCTGATGCTGACCACCGACGCGAACATCGTTGATATCGACTTTCAGGTGGTCTGGAACATCTCCGACCCGGCGAAGCTTCTTTTCAACATCCGCGATCCGCAGCTCAGCGTGCAGGCCGTGTCGGAATCGGTCATGCGCGAAATCATCGCGGCCTCGAACCTTGCCCCGATCCTCAACCGGGATCGTGGCCTGATTGCAGATACCGCGCGTCAGAACATCCAGGCGACGCTCGACGAATACAACAGCGGCATCAACATCGTGCGTGTGAACCTTGATACCGCGGACCCGCCCCGCGAAGTGATCGACGCATTCCGCGAGGTGCAGGCCGCTGAACAGGAACGCGACCGCCTGCAAAGACAGGCCGACGCCTACGCCAACCGCGTATTGGCCGAGGCGCGTGGTGAGGCCGCGCGCATCGTGCAGGAGGCCGAGGGCTATCGTGCCAGCGTCGTGAACGCCGCCATCGGTGAAGCGAGCCGTTTTCTGGCCGTCGCGCAGGAATTCAACCGGGCCCCCGAGGTGACACAACGCCGGCTCTATCTTGAGACAGTCGAACGCACGCTTGGCCAGCTCGACAAGATCCTGATCGACGAGAACACCGGTGCCGGGGTCGATGGCGGCCAGGGCGTGGTGCCATATCTGCCACTCAATGAGTTGCGCCGAGGCGGCTCTTCCAACTCCAGCAGCGGGAGCTCGAACTGATGCGCAAATCCGTATTCATACTGCCGGTTCTGGCCATCGCGATCATTGGCTTCCTGTCGTCGATCTTTATCGTGGATGAGCGCGAAAAGGTTCTGGTTCTTCAGTTTGGCCAGATCAAACAGGTTGTCGAGGAACCCGGGCTCGGGTTCAAGCTACCGATCATCCAGGAAGTCGTGAAATACGACGCGAGGATCCTGTCACTCGACACGGATACCATCGAGGTCACGCCTTCGGATGATCGCCGTCTTGTTGTTGACGCCTTCGCACGGTACCGGATCGTGGACGTGGTCCAGTTCCGGCAAGCCGTTGGCGTTGGTGGCACACGCGCCGCCGAGGAAAGGCTGGCCTCCATCCTCAACGCACAGATCCGCGAGGTTCTGGGTGCCAACCAAGTGACGTCCGACACGATCCTGTCGCCAGAACGGGGATCTCTTGCTCGCCGGATCCGCGACAATGCGCGGCAAAGCGCCGAAAGCCTCGGTCTGGAAATCGTCGATGTCCGGCTCAAGCAGACGAACCTGCCGCAGCAGAACCTTGACGCGACATTCGCGCGGATGCGGGCAGAGCGTGAACGCGAGGCCGCGGACGAGATCGCACGCGGTAACGAGGCAGCACAGCGCGTACGCGCCGCCGCCGACCGGACCGTGACGGAAACCGTGTCACAGGCCGAGCGCGAAGCCGAGATTACACGAGGCGAGGCGGATGCGGAACGAAACCGCATCTATGCCGAAGCCTACGGGGACAATTCGGAGTTTTTCAACTTCTATCGTTCACTCAGCGCGCTGGAGAACTCTTTGAAGAGCGAAAACTCGACACTGGTCTTCTCTCCCTCAAGCGGTTTCCTGGCCGAGATGTTCGATTCCGTCCGCGCCACCGGCGTCGGCGCCGGAAGCATCGAAAACATCGATATCGAGACTTTGCGCGAAATGGCCCCCGCCGTGGAAATCTCGCCGGATCTGCCGGAGTCGGAACGTCAGCGCCTTGAAGAGGATGGCGTCGCCGTTCCCGAAGAGACCGAAGAGGACGCCAGCGGAGTGACCAATTGATCGAAACCGTCTTTCTGGCCCTCGGGCTGGTTCTGATCGTCGAGGGGCTGGTGTACGCACTGGCCCCTTCCATTATCGAACAACTGTTGGCTGTCTTGCGCAGCCTGACCGAGGATCAACGACGCCTGATCGGTCTGGTGAGTATCACGATAGGTGTCGTGCTGGTGTGGTGCGCCAAATTGCTCGGCGCTTGATTTAACCGATGCAAAGGGTTCACATGGCCGTGACATGCTGTAGCGAGCTTTGCGATCTGCGCGCGCGCCCCTACATATGCAAAAGTCAATTGCCCCGGCACGGCCGGCGCATTCGTTATGCAAAGCACAAGGAGTACTCCGCGTGACAGCCAAGACACTGATACATCCGAGCAACCAAACCGGTATGCTGCGCGCGTTCTGGCTCATGGCACTGACCATAGCCCTCGTTATCGCGCAGGCCATTTCCGCGCAGGCCCGCCCGGAAAGTTTCGCCGATCTGGCCGACAAGGTCAGCCCATCGGTTGTGAACATCACCACATCGACGGTCGTTGCCCAGGGCACCGGCCCTTCGCCGATCGTCCCCGAGGGATCGCCCTTCGAGGATTTTTTCCGCGAGTTTCAGGACCGCAACCGTGATGGTGACCGGCCCCGCCGCACATCGGCGCTCGGATCCGGGTTCGTGATTTCCGAAGACGGTTTCGTTGTCACGAACAACCATGTGATCGAATCCGCCGATGAAATCATCATCGAGTTCTTCTCGGGCCAGGAGCTTGAGGCAAAGGTGATCGGCACGGACCCGAAAACCGACATCGCATTGCTGAAGGTCGAAACCGACCAGCCGCTGCCCTTCGTCAGCTTCGGCGACAGCGATACGGCCCGCGTGGGTGACTGGGTGATCGCCATGGGCAACCCGCTTGGTCAGGGTTTCTCGGTTTCGGCCGGGATCGTTTCGGCCCGCAATCGCGAACTTTCGGGCACCTATGACGATTACATCCAGACCGACGCCGCCATCAACCGCGGCAACTCGGGCGGGCCGCTGTTCAACCTCGGTGGCGAGGTGATCGGCGTGAATACCGCGATCCTGTCGCCCAATGGCGGGTCGATCGGGATCGGCTTTTCGATGGCGTCCAACGTCGTGACCCGCGTTGTCGAACAACTGCGCGAATACGGCGAAACGCGGCGCGGCTGGCTGGGCGTGCGCATCCAGGATGTGACCGATGACGTGGCCGAGGCCATGGGCCTTGAGAAAGTCGCGGGCGCGCTTGTCACGGACGTTCCTGAAGGTCCGGCAGCCGAGGCCGGCATGGAGGCCGGCGACGTGATCATGTCGTTCGATGGAACGGAGGTCGAGGATACACGTGGCCTCGTGCGTCAGGTCGGCAATACCGAGGTCGGTAAAACCGTGCGCGTCGTGGTGTTCCGCGAAGGCAAGACCCAGACCCTCAAGGTGACGCTTGGACGCCGCGAGGCGGCCGAGGGTGTCGTGCCCGCAGCCCAGCCCGGCGAAGAGCAGGAACCCGCCGAGCAGAAGATGATGGGCCTGACCCTGTCGCCGCTCGACGAGGAACTGCGCAGCCAGCTTGAGCTGGATGCGGACGCCACGGGCCTTGTCGTGACGGATGTCGATACCCTGTCGGAGGCCTATGAAAAGGGCATGCGCGCAGGTGACGTGATCACCGAGGCCGGTCAGCAAAAGCTGGTCAGCCTGTCGGACCTGGAAGACCGTGTCGCAGAGGCCAAGGAAGCGGGGCGCAAGTCCATCCTGTTGCTGGTGCGCCGCGCGGGAGAGCCGCGCTTCGTCGCCCTGTCGCTGGAGTCGATTGACGAATAGCCGGTCTGGCATCGCTCAGACCATGCAATGGGCGCCCCGCATGTTGTGGGGCGCCCTTTTGCGTTTGACCTGTCAGTCCGGTATCGGGAAATCCATCAACGCCGTATCCTTGCGCAGATATAGCGGATGCTTGGCCGAACCGTCCTTGTTCAACCCAAGACATTTCAGGGGCCGCCCGGTCGCGGCCATGGCCTCCACCACATGGGCCACCGTCCCGTGATGCCGTTTGTGCAGTTTGCCATAGGCCATCACGATCAGTTCAGACTCTTCGGCCATTTCGACGAGGATCGGAATATTGGCCGGGCTGCACGCCATGTCGGGCGCGTGCGGAATGTCCCGCGGCGACGTCGCGCGCCAATCGAGCACGTTGCCCTTGAGATACCGGGTAAAGCCCCAGTCGCGCGCGAATATCAGTTCCCGGTGGCAGGTCGGGTCAGAGGCCTCTGCATCCGCGACCGAGGGGTTCATTCCGATGAACAAGACCGTGCGGGGCATCTCCCCCTCCGGCGTCCAGTCCCGGGTCAGGGCCTGCCGGTATCGGCCGCAATCCGAAAAGCGGGCGCCGCCAATCACCCCGTCCGGCAGTCGCAATCGCACCTTGCCGCCCGGATCATGCGCCCCGGTCACGAATCGACGCCCTGCGGCGGCGTAATGAACACCCGGCTTGGATGCAGCTCTCCTGCCCTGAACCGGCCAACGGCGACGGCATGCCCCTCGTAAGAGGCCCAGCATTCATCGCCGTATTCGACACCGTCTGCGAAGACCATGCCGGGATTGCCGTTGCGCAGCCGGGTTGCGCCCTCTTGCGTGCAGCGCACTTCGGGCAAATCGGTCAGCCCCTCTTCCAGCGGGCGCAGATGGGCATCAAGGGCCGGGTCGTGGGCCAGTTCCTCGATGGATTCCATGCTGATTGCATCCTCTGCCTGAAACGGGCCGGACCAGACACGGCGCAACCGTACGACATGCCCATGACAGCCAAGCGCCTCGCCCAGATCCCGGGCGATGGAGCGGACATAGCCGCCCTTGCCACAGATCATTTCCAGCGTGACATGATCGGGGTCGGGACGATCTGTCAGGATCAGCTCCTCGACCCAGAGAGGCCGGGCCTCGACCTCGAAATCCTCGCCGTCACGGGCACGCTTATACGCGCGCTCGCCATCGATCTTGACGGCCGAAAACCTGGGCGGAACCTGCATGATCTCACCAACAAAGGCCCCCAAGGCGACCTTGATCTCGTCATCGGTCGGGCGCAGGTCGCTTTGGGCGATCACTTCGCCCTCGGCATCGTCGGTGTTGGTCGCCTGTCCCAGCCGCACCGTGAACACATAAGACTTGAGCGCGTCGGTGATGAATGGCACGGTTTTCGTGGCCTCGCCAAGCGCCACGGCAAGAACGCCTGTCGCCTCCGGATCCAGCGTGCCGGCATGTCCCGCCTTTTTCGCCTGTAGCGCCCATCGGACCTTGTTGACCACGGAGGTCGAGGTGATCCCTGCCGGTTTATCCACCACCAGCCAGCCGGAAATATCGCGTCCCTTGCGCCTGCGCCCCAAAGCCTTGTCCTCTTATCTGGATAGGTCCGGCGGCGTAGCCCATGCCACCTTGTGTGTCAATCAGGTGGCGCCCTGCACCGGCGCAACCGCGCTATTCGGTCCTGACCACCACACCGACCATTGGCCCCATGGGAAACCCACCGTCGTAGCGGTTCAGCGCCGGTGCATAAAGACGCGAGATATTGCCATCGAAGTACAGCGCCTGGGGCACCTTCAGCGCATCCCGAAACAGGCGTCCGAAGGCGTGAAAGTTCACCGGCGCGTCCGAGATTGCGAACCATACCGTTTCGCCATCTGCCGAGGTTCCGACGCCGTTTCTGATATAGAGGCTGTCACTGTCTTTCAGAAATCGCGGATGCAGCGCGCCGTCTATGACAAGCATCGGCCCGGATTGGGTGGCGAATGCGCATGTCGGCTGCTGGCGTTGAAAGGCTCTCGTTTCGATGACCCGTGCGCGGCCCGGTTCCATGCAAAGAAGGCCGTTTGGCAAGAGGCCAAAATTCCCCGGCCCGTCCGAAGCGATCACAGGCGCGATCTGCGTGCCATTTTCAACATAGTGCCCGACAGGCCGACGGTCCTGATGATACATGCCCGCATTCATCGCAAAGATCAGCGCCTTGCCCTCATCAGCCAACATGGCATCCACGTTCCCGAAACTGCCCAGGGGCCGGCCGGTTTCCGGGTCATTCAGAAACAGGCGCAAATCGGCAGTACGCGCATCGACCTTGCAAACCGTATAGGGCGCCCCGTCA
>JANSYB010000233.1 GCA_024742655.1 Paracoccaceae bacterium
CCTGATGCCCAAACGCCCAAACGTGCTGCCCGAGACGGCCTCGCAGACGGCGGGGCCCTACGTGCATATCGGACTGATGCCGTCCATCGCCGGGCTTGACCGACCCAAGGACCTGGGGCACGAGATCGCCGGCCCAGAGGCCGCGGGCGAGAGGATCCGGGTGGAGGGCCTTGTCAGGGATGGCGCGGGCGATGCGGTGAAAGACGCCTTGATCGAGGTCTGGCAGGCCAATGCGGCGGGCGTGTATCCGGGCGTAGGCACGGTCGAACCGGGCTTTCGCGGCTGGGGCCGCGTGGCGGCGGATTTCGAGACCGGGGCATGGGCATTCGACACGGTCAAGCCCGGTGCGGTGGGCGGACAGGCGCCGCATATCAACCTCTGGATCGTGGCGCGCGGCATCAATATCGGGCTGAACACGCGGCTCTATTTCGAAGATGAGGCCGAGGCCAATGCCGCCGATCCGCTTTTGACGCAGGTACCGGCGGCGCGGCGCGGCACGCTGATCGCCCAGCTGTGCGATGATCAGATCTATCGGTTCGATATCCGTCTTCAGGGTGAGGGCGAGACCGTGTTCCTCGATATCTGACGCGCAGACGCCCCGGATCAGCCGCTGCCCTCGGCCGGCTTCAGCTCACCTATCGCGAGGACCGGAGCGGCATCCATATCCTCGGCATCCAGCATCGCGGCCACGCGTTCCAGCGACGAGACCAGTTGCGCCTGCTCCCAATCCGCCAGATTGTCGAAGGCCTGCACGAATTTCTGCTGAAGCGCATCGGGCGCGGTTTCAGCCGTGCGCAGCCCATCCGGCGTGATCACGACATTGGTCTGCCGCCGGTCGGTGGTGGAGCGCTCGCGCGCCACGAGACTGCGCGCCACCAGCTTGTCCACCAGCGCCGTCACAGTCGCCTGACTGACGCCCATCTGCGAGGCAAGCGCTGTCGGCGTCGTACTGCCGCCTTTCGAATTGACGATCTGCAAAACCCGAAGCTGTGCCGGGGTCAGACCGGCCGATTGGGCGAGATTGCGGGCATAAAGCTCGGTTGACCGCAGGATGCGGCGCAGGGCGATGAGGCTTTCGTCCACGCGGTCCATGTCGGTCTCCGAAATGATTTTCAGTTTTGCACGCATCTTCACCTTGCTTCAATAGCCTAAGTAGTTTCTCGTTTCATTCGATTTACTAAATATAAATAAAGTAAATTACCTAAGCAGTTAAAGGGCAATAATATGGATTACAGCAAAAATCTGCGAAAAAATGACCCATATCTACTTTGCCGGTTGAAATTTTCTGTACATATAGTATTTCAGTGTTCAAATTAAATGGAGATTGCAAACATGCCGAGAGATCTGTCGAAACCCCGAACGCCCACGCCCCGTCTGCGCAAACCTGACGCACAGGACGGGGCCGCAATCTGGGAGCTGATCCGCCGCTGTGATCCGCTTGACGAAAACTCCATGTATTGCAACCTGTTGCAGGCCGACCACTTCCGCGAGACCTGCGTTGTCGCCGAGATGGATGGGCAAATCGCGGGCTGGGTTTCGGGCTACGTGATGCCGTCCGATCCCGACACGTTCTTTGTCTGGCAGGTTGCCGTCGACGAATCCGCGCGTGGCGCGGGCCTTGGCCTGAGCATGCTTCAGGATTTGCTGTCGCGCGATGTCTGCAAAGGTGTGGACCGCGTGCAAACCACGATCACGGCCGACAACGAGGCAAGCTGGGCGCTGTTCCGCAAATTCGCCGATCAGCATGGCGATACGCTGGACGTGCAGGCCTATTACACGCAGGCCCTGCACTTTCAGGATCGCCACCGGACCGAGCATCTGGTCACCATTCCGCTGGCTCGCGCGGTTCTGGCCAAGGCCGCCTGATCCGACCCTCACGCCGACACATCACAGATTTTTTTGCAAGACTCCCGAAAGGAGCCTTAAAATGACCGACGCGTCATCCAATATTGCCATCTTCAACCGCCGCGAATCCGAGGCCCGGTCCTATTGCCGGGGCATCAAGGCGGTGTTCACCTCTGCCCAGGGATCCGAACTGACCGACGACAGAGGCCGCACCTATATCGACTTTCTGGCCGGCTGTTCGTCGCTGAACTACGGACACAATGATCCGGATATGAAAGAGGCGCTGATCGAACATCTGCAATCTGACGGGCTGGCCCACGGGCTGGACCTGCATACCGATGCCAAGGGCGATTTCCTGAGCGCGTTCGAGACCCATATTCTCAAGCCGCGCAATCTGGATCACAAAGTGATGTTCACCGGCCCCACCGGTGCCAACGCGGTCGAGGCCGCGATGAAACTGGCCCGCAAGGTGACGGGGCGCACCAACATCATCGCCTTTACCAACGGGTTTCACGGTGTCACGCAGGGCGCATTGGCCGCGACCGGCAACGGGTATCATCGCGGGGCCGCCGGCACGACATTGAATGGTGTCACGCGCATGCCCTTCGACAAGTACATGGGCGAGGGCTGCGACAGCAGCAAGTTCCTCGAAAAGATGCTGGAAGATGCGTCCTCGGGGATGGATGCACCCGCCGCGATCATGCTGGAGACCGTGCAGGGCGAAGGCGGCCTGAACGCCGCAAGCCCCGAGTGGCTGCGCCGGGTGGCCGAACTGGCCCATGCGCATGGCGCGCTTCTGATCGTGGACGACATCCAGGCCGGATGCGGCCGGACGGGCACGTTCTTTTCGTTCGAGGAGGCGGGCATCGTGCCGGATATCATCACGCTGGCCAAATCGGTGTCGGGCTTCGGCCTGCCGATGGGCCTGACCCTGATCCGGCCCGAGCATGACATCTTCGGCCCGGCCGAACACAACGGCACGTTCCGCGGCAACACCCATGCCTTTGTCACGGCACGCGTCGCGATCGAGAAATTCTGGGCCGATGACAGTTTCCAGAAGGATATCGCCACGAAGTCGGTGATCCTGACCACGGCCCTGCAGGAGATCGCAGAGCTGATCCCGGGATCGCGCCTGAAGGGGCGCGGCCTGATGCAGGGTATCGATGTCGGGTCGGGCGATCTGGCCGACGACATTTGCGCGCGCGCCTTCGGCAAGGGCCTCGTGATCGAGACTTCAGGGCCCGAGGGCGAGGTGGTCAAGATCCTCGCGCCGCTGACGACCCCCGAAGCGACCTTCCGCAAGGGTCTGAACATCCTTCTGGATGCCGCGCGCGATGCAAGCGTGCAGTCCAGTGTCGCGGCGGAGTAACGGCCATGATCGTCAGGGATTTCAACGAGATCGTCCAGAACGACCGTGACCGCGTCGTTTCGGACGCCCACTGGACCTCTGTCCGGCTGCTGCTGGCCGAGGACGGGATGGGGTTTTCCTTTCACATCACGTTCCTCGAGGCGGGATCGGAACACACGTTCGAATACAAGAACCATTTCGAAAGCGTGTATTGCGTACAGGGCGCGGGGTCGATCACCGATCTGGCCACCGGCGAGACGCATCACATCAAACCGGGTGTGATGTATGCCCTGAATGAGCATGACCGCCATGTCCTGCGCGCTGACGAGGAACTGGTCATGGCCTGCGTGTTCAACCCGCCCGTGACCGGAGACGAGGTGCATCGCGAGGATGGCTCCTACGCCGCGCCGGAAGAAGTCGACGCCTGAGGCCCACCATGACCCATACTGTTGAGAAAATCGGCGGCACCTCGATGTCCCGCCTGAACGAGTTGCGCGACACGCTGTTTATCGGCGGGCGCAGCGGCGATGCGCTTTATGGCCGCGTGTTCGTCGTGTCGGCCTTCGGCGGGATCACCGACCTGTTGCTGGAGCACAAGAAATCCGGTGCATCCGGGGTGTATGCCCTGTTTGCCCAGGCCGATACCGATCACGGCTGGCACGACGCGCTCGATCGTGTGGCTGACGCGATGATCGCGGCGCATGAGGCCGTACTGGACAATCACGGCGACGTCGAGCGCGCCAGCGAATTCGTACGAGACCGTATCGAAGGCGCGCGCAACTGCCTGATCGACCTGCAACGCCTGTGTTCCTACGGGCATTTCCGGCTCAGCGATCACATGCTGCAGATCCGCGAACTTCTGTCGGGGCTGGGCGAGGCACATTCCGCGCTCGTCTCGACGTTACTGTTGCAGCGCGCGGGCGTGAATGCCCGGCTTGTCGACCTGTCCGGCTGGCGGGACGAAGGCAACGTCACCCTCGAGGAACGGATCACCCGCGCGATGGACGGCGTCGACCCGGCCACGGAACTGCCGATCGTGACAGGATACGCGCAATGCGCCGAGGGCCTGATGCGCGAGTTCGATCGCGGCTATTCCGAGGTGACGTTTTCCCGGCTGGCCGCGCTGACCGGCGCGCGCGAGGCGATCATTCACAAGGAATTCCATCTGTCCTCGGCCGACCCAAAACTGGTCGGCGCCGATGCCGTGCGCAAACTGGGCCGGACCAATTACGATGTGGCCGACCATTTGTCGAACATGGGGATGGAGGCGATCCACCCCAAGGCGGCCAAAACGCTGCGGCAGGCGGATGTCCCGCTGCGCGTGACCAACGCGTTCGAACCCGACGACCCCGGCACGCTGATCGATGACCAGCCCGCCGAGGAAGCGGCGGTCGAGATCGTGACCGGGCTGGACGTGATCGCGCTGGAACTGTTCGAACAGGACATGGTGGGCGTTAAGGGCTATGACGCGGCCATTCTGGATGTGCTGACGCGCCACAACGTGCGGATCGTGTCCAAGGTGTCGAACGCCAACACGATCACCCATTACCTCGACAGCTCTCTCAAGACATTGCGCCGGGTGGAACGGGACCTGAACCAGTTGTATCCGGCCGCGGAAATCTCGTCGCGCACGGTCTCGATGTGCTCGGTGATAGGGCGGGACCTGAGCGGGTTGTCGGCGCTGACACGGGGTCTGACGGCCATTGCCGATGCCGGTATGGAATCCATCGGGGCAAGCCAGGGGCCGCGCAATGTGGACGTGCAGTTCATTCTTGAGCGCAAGGATCTCAAACCGGCGATCAAGGCGCTGCATGCCGCCTTCATCGAACAGGGCGGTCCCGCGCTCGCCCGGGCGGCCTGAG
>JANSYB010000630.1 GCA_024742655.1 Paracoccaceae bacterium
TGCGTTTTGGCATCACCATCCCGTCGGTCAGGTTTCTGAGGTCACTTCGTCAATATCCCGGCCTGCATCAATTCCTGCCGGCTGGGATACCATGTGCGCGCCCGGGGGGTCTTGATCCGGATCGCGAAATCCGCGTCCACCCCGCGCGACACGAGGTAGACAAGATCGTCGAACACCTCTGCCTGCGTGTCCTCATAGATCCATGAGGCAAATTCGAATGGCGAATTCCATCCCTCTTCGCCCTTCCAGTCCTCGTAGTAGCGCTCCACCGCAGGCGGCGACCAGGTGCGCAGGTGAAACCCCATGGACGATCCCGCCGCCATGCCGCGCCGCTCACCGGCCAGAAAGATATTGACGCAGGCACTGCTGCATTCGCCATCCACCTCGGTTTCGAGGTCGAAATCCAGCATCAACCGGGCAATTTCCATCGCGGCCCAGACACTGCCGCCCGAACTGTTCAGCACGATGCGCTCGATCTCGGGATGCTGGCGCAAAAGTGTGCCGAACACTTCCACATCCTCGCCCTCGATCTCGGAATTCTGCGACAGGCTTTCGGTATCATAGGTCAGGGTCACGCCCTCCAGGGCGAATTTCTGATTGACCTGCTCGGCCCGCAATCCGAGCGCCGAGACCATAAGGATCACTGCTGTGAGTGCGCCGGTGCGCATCGTGTTTCCTTCCCTACACAAAAAAGACCGCCCCTTGATACGGGGGCGGCCCTTGTGTTCGCAACCCTCGGCGTAAGCTGACCCGGGTCAGATCGCCTTTTTCAGGGCTTCGGCCAGATCCGTGCGCTCCCAGCTGAACCCGCCATCGGCGTCGGGCTCACGCCCGAAATGGCCATAGGCGGCGGTGCGTTCATAGATCGGCTTGTTCAGGCTGAGATGTTCGCGGATGCCGCGCGGGGTCAGATCCATCGCCTGTGCGACGGCCTTTTCGATATCCGCCGGGGCCACCTCGCCGGTGCCGTGCGTATCGGCATAGATCGACAGGGGCTTGGACACACCGATCGCATAGCTGAGCTGGATGGTGCAGCGTTCGGCCATGCCCGCGGCCACGACATTCTTGGCCAGGTAGCGCGCGGCATAGGCCGCCGAGCGGTCCACCTTGGTCGGGTCCTTGCCCGAGAACGCGCCGCCGCCATGCGGGGCCGCACCGCCATAGGTGTCCACGATGATCTTGCGCCCGGTCAGGCCCGCGTCGCCATCCGGGCCGCCGATGACGAACTTGCCCGTGGGGTTCACATGCCATTCGGTCGCTTCCGTGATCCAGCCCTCGGGCAGGGTTTCGCGGATATAGGGCTCCACCACGGCGCGCACGTCGTCGCTGCTCATGGTTTCGTCAAGGTGCTGTGTCGAGAGCACGATCGAGGTCACGCCGACCGGCTTGCCATCCTTGTACACAACGGACAGCTGCGACTTGGCATCCGGTCCCAGCGTCGGCTCGACCCCGGATTTGCGCACCTCGGCCAGACGCCGCAAAATTGCGTGGCTGAACTGAATGGGCGCGGGCATCAGCGCGTCGGTCTCATTGGTGGCATAGCCGAACATGATGCCCTGGTCGCCGGCCCCCTCGTCGCCGCGCTCACCGGTCACACCTTGGGCGATATGCGCGGATTGTTCATGCAAAAGGTTTGTGATCTCGCAGGTTTTCCAGTGAAACTTGTCCTGCTCATAGCCGATATCCTTGATGCACTCGCGCACGATATGGGCCAGATCATCTTTCATTGTAGTCAATTTTGCCTGGTCGGTCAGGCCAACCTCACCGCCGATCACGATGCGGTTCGTGGTGGCAAAGGTCTCACAGGCCACGCGGGCCAGGGAATCTTCGGCGAGAAAAGCATCGAGAACAGCATCGGAAATCCGGTCGCACACTTTATCGGGGTGCCCCTCCGACACGGACTCGGAGGTGAAAACATAGTTATTTCGGGACATGAAAGTGCTCCATTAGGGTTAAACCGCCACGCCAGGAAGCCGTTGTGACGGATTTCAGCTTGAATAGGCAGGCAAACGGGCGAGGTCAATCACTAAACGCCCGGTCGCCCGCGGGCGTTGTGCCACA
>JANSYB010000431.1 GCA_024742655.1 Paracoccaceae bacterium
ATGTTGCGGACCGGGCTATGCCTCCCCAGCCGAGGCGATCAAAGCGCCGCGCGAGAAGCTGCTTTACACGATCGCCATCTATACCGGCACGGGCATCCAGAAACCCGACTATCTGGCCACGGTCGATGTCGATCCCGAAAGTCCGACCTATTCCCAGGTCATCCACCGGCTCGAGATGCCCGGGATCGGGGACGAGTTGCACCATATGGGCTGGAACGCCTGTTCATCCTGCCACGATGACGGCTCCATGAGCCGCAAATACCTTATCCTGCCGGGGGTCCGGTCGAACAACCTGCATATCGTCGACACCGCCACCGACCCGCGCGCACCGCGCCTGCACAAGGTGATCGACGGGGCCGAAATCAAGGCCAGGACCGATCTGAGTGGCCCGCACACGGTGCATTGCCTCGGCTCCGAGATCATCATCTCGTTCCTCGGTGACGCCAAGGGCGAGGCGCCGGGCGGATACCTGCATCTCGACAAGGAGTTCAACATCGTCGGTCGCTGGGAAAACTCCATGGGCGACATCAAGTTCGGCTATGATTTCTGGTACCAGCCGCGCCACAACATCATGGTCAGCTCAGAATGGGCCGCGCCCAACACGTTTATGCCCGGCTTCGACCTCGAGGAGGTGGGGCACCTGAAATATGGCCGCGAGCTGCATTTCTGGGATTTCGAGAAGCGTGAGCCGATCGAGACCATGTATCTGGGCGAGGACGGGCTCATCCCGCTGGAAGTGAAGTTTCACCACGATCCCGACAGCACCCACGGGTTCTGCGGCGCGGCGCTCAGTTCGAACGTGATCCACTGGTGGAAAGACGATGCCGGCAAATGGCAGTGGGAAAAGATCATCGATGTCGAGAACGAACCGCACCCGGAATGGCCGATCCCGATCCCGGGCGTGATGTCGGCGATCCTCGTGTCGATGGACGACAGGTATCTCTACCTCAACAACTGGCTGCATGGGGACATGCGCCAGTACGATATCAGCGACCCCCATAACCCGGTGCTGACCGGGCAGGTCTACATGGGTGGATTGCTGGGGCGCGCGCCTGTGGTCAACGGCGTGACGATGGCCGGCGGGCCACAGATGTTCCAGCTCAGCCTCGACGGCAGGCGGCTTTACGTGACCACCAGCCTGTTCAGCACATGGGACAACCAGTTCTATCCCGAAATACGCGAGAAGGGCGGGGTGATGCTGATGATCGACTGCGATCCGGTCAATGGCGGCATGACCCTCAACCCAGATTTCATCGTGAATTTCGGCGACGAACCGGGCGGCCCGGCGCGGTGTCACGAAATGCGGTATCCCGGCGGCGATTGCACAAGCGATATCTGGCTATGACCACGCGCATCGTCACGTTGGCCAATCGCGACAATGTCACCTACGAGGTGGACGCCCGCCGCCCGCTGCTGGACAGCCTGCGCGAGCAGGGGGTCGATCTGCCCTATGGCTGCAAGTATGGCGGCTGCATCACCTGCGCGGCCAGGCTGACGCAGGGCGAGATCGATCAGCGTCGCCAGGTCGCGCTCAACAACCGGCAGATCGCGCAGGGCTACGTGATCCTGTGCGTTGCCCGGCCGGTGACGGATATCACGCTGCAAATCGGCGTCGAGAGTCACGCAGACCTCTACCGCAACCCGTTCCTCGATCCGCTGGCGCCCCATGAACTGAAAGCGGATATCGCCGTTCCCAAGGAGTCCTGACATGCCCGCCACCGCACTTGATGATCTCTACGACTATGACCCGGCTTACCTGGCCGACATTCTGAAATCGGTCAAATCCATCGCCATGGTGGGCGCGAGTGCCGACAAGACCAAGTTCAGCTACGGCGTGCTGCGTGTGCTGCACGAAACCGGGTATGACATGATCCCGGTGAACCCCAACCCGAAGGTCACGGAAATCCGCGGGCTGAAGGTCTACAATTCGCTGCAGGAGATCGACCGTCCGGTCGACATGGTCGAGGTGTTCCGACCCAAGGAAGAATTCTACGGCTTTGCCGAACAGGCGATCGCCATCGGTGCAAAGGTGCTTTGGGGGCAGATCGGCGTCTATGATGACAGGGCGGCCCGACTGGCCGAAGAGGCCGGCCTCAAGGTGGTGATGAACCGCTGCCCCAAGATCGAGCTCTTCCGCCCGTTCTGGAAGCCGAGACTTGATCTTGAGATATGACCGGGACGGCCGTCCGGGGGATGGCCGGAGATCACGGTCGGCATCTTTTCAGGAGGTCATCCGCTGACCTGGTGACGTCGTCATAGGCGTGAGCGACCGGTACCTGACAGGGCAGGGCGGTCTGTCCGGGGTGATCGTGGCGGGCGCGCGCAGCCAGCCTTGGCAAGGGATGGATCACCCGGGGAATGGCCCCAGTATGGACGTGCGGCGATCCACCTGGAACACCTGGTTGTAGAGCTGCGCAACCCATTGTTTGCCCTCCATCGTTTGTTCCAGATGCCTGAGGGCCGGCTGGATCAAAGGCTGGATCTGCGACCAGAAAAAATCCGGGTAATGCTCCACCAGATCCATGGGGCTTTCATATCCGAGGTCCCGGTCGACGCCGATCTCGCGGAATTCATAGTAAAGCGCGTTGACCTTCCGGTGATAGAACGGGTCCGCCATCTGCCCGATCAGATCCGCGGCCCGCACCAGTGCGGGCTCCGTTGACGTTTCGTGGTAGGCGGGATCGTCGGGAACCGGAAAGCGCGTGTAGTCCACCGCCCGCGCGATCCGTTCTTCATCGACGACGCGCGACTGACCGAACCTGTGACGGGCATAGATCATGCCCCTGTCCACATGCCAGGGCGTGAGACAGGCATCGGATGCCCCCCGCGGCGGGCGGAAGGTATTGCCCTCGGCGTCGATGACCAGATCTGTCGCGGTGTCGCCCGGACAGGCCCCCCGCGTGTATCCGATGTCGTGGATCAGCAGGGCCAGGGTGTAATGCAGCCAATCCTCGGGCAGCATCGCCTCTGACAGCAGACGACCGCGCAGGATCTGCTGGCCCACCAAGGTGACCATCATCGTATGTTCCGCGTTGTGATAGAGCGCGTCCGAGTTGGACAGACGCTCAAGAACAAGCTTGGCCGAGCCTTTTATGTAGGCGGCGTGTTCCGGCGCCCGACCTGCAAAGTATTCCAGATAGGTCTCGGCAAGATGGTCCCCGAACGCGGCGGCCGTGACTGCGGTGGGATTGAACATGCGCTTTCCTTCTTTGACTTCGCCCCGACTCCGTCAGGTCCGCAAGCCTACCCGAAATTTCCGGCTCGTCTTTCAAAATTCCGCGATCTGCAAT
>JANSYB010000265.1 GCA_024742655.1 Paracoccaceae bacterium
CAGCTGGAGCTGGGACTTGCGCAGCGTGAACGGCAAGGGGCTGGACCTGCGCCTGCGTGTGCCCGACTGGATCGAGGGGCTGGAGGCGGCATTGCGCGCGCGTCTGGGCGCGCGGCTGTCCCGCGGCAACGTCACCGTTGGGTTGAAGATCCAGGCAGACGAGGCCGATGTCGGCGCGCAACTGAACGACGTGGCCCTCGAGGCGGCGCTGACGGCGATGGCGGCGGTCGAGGCGCGCGCCATGGATCGCGGTCTGTCGCTGGCCCCGGCGACGGCGGCGGATGTGCTGGGCGTGCGGGGCGTCTACGAGACCGGGGGCGAGCAGGAGGACAGCACCGCGCTTGCCAAAGTCTTGCTGGCGGAGTTCGACGCCGTCCTGAGCGCCTTTGTCGAGATGCGCGAGCACGAGGGTCGGGCGCTTGGCGCGGTGATGAGCGCGCAGCTTGACGAGATCGACCGGCTGACCGAATCCGCGGCCGTGGCCGCCGCAGATCGGCGCCCGCAGACCGAGGCGGCATTTCGCGCGGCCCTGGAGCGGGTGATGAAGAATGCCGACGGCGCCGACGAGACCCGCGTGGCCCAGGAACTGGCGGTGCTGGCGGTCAAGCTGGATGTGACCGAGGAAATCGACCGGTTGCGCGCGCATGTGGCCGCGGCGCGCGACCTGATCGCAAAGGGCAGCCCGGTGGGCCGCAAGCTCGATTTCCTGATGCAGGAGTTCAACCGTGAGGCCAACACGCTGTGTTCGAAGGCCCAGAATGGCGGGCTGACATCCATCGGGCTGGAGTTGAAAACGGTGATCGAACAGATGCGCGAACAGGTGCAGAATGTGGAATAAGCGGCGCCGGGACGCGATTGCGCCGCCTGCGGCGGCGCCGGGGGCAGGGGGCGCTGCCCCCTCTTGGCCTGCGGCCAATTCACCCCCGGAGTTTTCGGGGAACGATGAAAAGACGGGGGCCGGTGCACGACCGGGGTGGACATGAGTGACCGACGTGGCCTGCTGATCATTCTCTCCTCGCCCTCGGGGGCGGGCAAGTCCACCCTGTCGCGGCGTTTGCGCGACTGGGACCCGACGATCAGCTTTTCGGTCTCGGCCACCACGCGCACCCCGCGCGACGGCGAGATCGACGGGCAGGATTACCATTTCCTGTCCGAGACGCAGTTCAAGCGTGACGTGGCCGCGGGCGAGATGCTGGAGCATGCCCATGTTTTCGGCAATTTCTATGGCTCGCCCAAGGGGCCGGTGCAGGCGGCCATCGAGGCCGGGCGCGATGTTCTGTTCGACATCGACTGGCAGGGCGCGCAGCAGATCCAGAATTCCGCGCTCGGGCCGCATACCCTGTCGATCTTCATCCTGCCCCCGTCGATCGCCGAGTTGCACCGGCGGCTGGAAAGCCGCGGGCAGGACAGCGCAGAGGTGATCGCGCGGCGCATGCAGAAAAGCTGGGACGAGATCAGCCACTGGGCGGAATATGATTACGTGCTGGTCAATGACGATCTGGAGACGACCGACGCGCGGCTGAAAACCATCCTGAGCGCCGCGCGTCTCAAACGGTTGCAGCAACCGGGCCTGAACGCGCATGTGCAATCCCTGCAGGCCGAATTCGAGGAGCGGACATCATGACGATCTATGCGCTTGGTGAGCATGAACCTGTCCTGGGCGACGGGGCCTGGGTGGCGCCGGATGCCAATATCATCGGCAAGATCGTTCTGGAGGCCGATGTTTCGGTCTGGTTCGGCTCCACCCTGCGGGGCGACAACGAGGTGATCACCGTGGGCGCGGGCAGCAACGTGCAGGAAAACGTCGTCATGCATACCGACCCCGGATTTCCTTTGACCATCGGGGCAGGCTGCACCATCGGGCACAAGGCGATGCTGCATGGCTGCACGCTGGGAGACAACACGCTGATCGGGATGGGGGCGACCATTCTGAACGGCGCAAGGATTGGGCGCAACTGCCTGATCGGGGCCTGCGCGCTGATCACCGAGGGCAAGGAAATCCCCGACGGCAGCCTTGTGATGGGCGCGCCGGGCAAGGTGGTGCGGCAGCTTGACGAGGCGGCCATCGCCGCCTTTCGCGCCACAGCGTTGCATTACCAGCAGAACGCACGCCGCTATCGTGAGGGGCTAAGGCCGCTGTGAGCGACGACACGGTCACCACGCTGCTGGAGGCGGTGCCGCTGCCCGCGGTGCTGATCGGGCGGGGCGAGCGTATCCTGGGGGCCAATTCGCGGGCCCGGACCCTGTTGGGTGAGGGTATCCGAGGGCGGCATTTCATCACCGCGATTCGTCAGCCGACGGTTCTGGACGCGATCGAGGCCTGCCTGCGCGATCAGCAGCCGCGCCAGACGCGCTACCTGTCCAGTGACGGCAGGCAGGACACCACCTTCGAGGTCAGTTGTGCCGCCGTCGAGGTCGGCGCGGGTGCCGGCGTTCTGGTGTGTTTCCGGGACGTGACGGATGTGGAACAGGTGGGCCAGATGCGCCGCGATTTCGTCGCCAATGTCAGTCACGAGTTGCGCAGCCCGCTGACCGCCCTTCTGGGGTTCATCGAGACGCTGCAGGGCCCGGCCCTGGGAGACACGGCCGCCATGGCGCGTTTCTTGTCGACCATGCAGGTCGAGGCCAGCCGAATGGAGCGCCTGGTCAAGGATCTGCTGTCATTGAGCCGGGTGGAGGCGCAGGAACGTGTGCGGCCGACCGACCGTGTCGATCTGTGCGAGGCCGTGGCCGCGGTGATCGACGGGATCACGCCGCTGGCCCATGACGCCGATGTGACGCTGTCGATGCAATTGCCCGACCACCCGGTCGTGGTTCAGGCGGATGCAGACCAGTTGCACCAGGTGTTCACCAACCTGGTCGAGAACGCCATCAAGTATGGCGGCAAGGGCAAGACGGTGGCGGTAACGCTGGCGTCGGTCGAGGACGATCCGCTGTTGCGTGGCCCGGCCGCGCGCGTGACCGTGCGGGACGAGGGGCCGGGCATCGATCCGGTGCATATCCCGCGACTGACCGAACGCTTTTACCGCGTGGACAGTCACCGCTCGCGCGAGATGGGGGGCACCGGTCTGGGCCTCGCGATCGTCAAGCATATCGTCAACCGCCATCGTGGCCGGTTGCGAATCGACTCGGACGAGGGGCAGGGGAGCACATTTCTGGTCATCCTGCCGCGCGAGGGCCGCCGGCCCCCTGTCTGAGCTGCACCGATTGATCGCGCAGCGGGTAAAAAATCACTTAATTCCGGGCTGTCATAAAACCGTTACAAAAGTGTAACAAAAGCGTCGCGGGTCCACTCTAGCAGGGGGTCGAGGTCATCGCTCGCATGACCCGTTGCTATCAAATCAGGAGCTTTACATGTCCTTCATGAAACTGACCGCCTCCACTCTGGCGATCGCTGCCGTAACGGCCACCACCGCTGCCGCACGTGACAACGTGCAGGTTGCCGGCTCGTCCACCGTTCTGCCCTACGCGTCGATCGTGGCAGAGCTGTTCGGCGACAACACCGACTTCCCGACACCGGTTGTCGAATCGGGCGGCTCTTCGGCCGGCCTCAAGCGCTTCTGCGAAGGCGTGGGCGAAAACACCATCGACGTTGCCAACGCGTCGCGCGCGATCCGCGAAAAGGAAATCAAGGCCTGTGCCGAGAACGGCGTGACCGACATCATGGAAGTGCGCATCGGCTATGACGGCATCGTCTTCGCCAGCCAGCAGTCGGGCCCGGCCTTCACCGCGTTCGTGCCGTCGGACATCTTCAACGCCATCGGCGCCACCGTCCTGAAAGACGGCGAACTGGTCGACAACCCGTACAATTCCTGGGCCGAGTTCAACAGCGATCTGCCCGATGCGGAAATCGCCATGTTCATCCCCGGCACCAAGCACGGCACCCGCGAAGTCTTTGAAGACAAGGTGCTGCTGGAAGGCTGCGAAGCCACCGGCGCCATGGAAGCCATGATGAATGGCGGCATGAGCGAAGACGACGCCGAGGATGCCTGCCTCGACGTGCGCCAGGACGGCAAGTCGGTCGACATCGACGGTGACTACACCGAAACGCTGGCCCGTATCGACGCCAACACCAACGGCATCGGCGTGTTCGGTCTGGCGTTCTACGAGAACAACACCGACAAGCTGAAGGTCGCCACCATGGGCGGTATCGCGCCCTCGACCGAGACCATCGCCTCGGGTGAATACCCGGTGTCGCGCCCGCTGTTCTTCTACGTCAAGAAGGCGCATATCGGCGTGATCCCCGGCCTGAAAGAGTACGCTCAGTTCTTCGTGGCGGACGAGATCGCAGGCCCCGGTGGCCCGCTGTCGAACTACGGCCTCGTCGCCGATCCTGAACTGGCCGACACCCAGGCCGCCATCGAGGCGGAAAAGACCATGGGCGGCGGTTCCTGATCAGGACTGTTCCCGGGGGCGGCGTATCGCGCCGCCCTCACACCTGACTATTCCGATTGAAAATCTACCGGGGGGCACATGCCACTTTTCTGGCTTGTCATGATCGTTTTCGCAATCGCGGCATTCGGTTATGTTATGGGACGGCAGCGCGCCCTGCGAAGCGCCGGCGGTGACAGCCGGCAATTACATTCACTGCCTGCCTATTATGGTTCGAATTCGGCGCTCAAGGCGCTTGTTCCGGCTCTGCTCCTGCTTGTCGCATGGTTGCTGATCCAGCCGCTCTACGTGAGTTCGGCCGTGTCGGGCATGATCCCCGAAAGCGACATCGCCGACAATTCCAGCCGCGGG
>JANSYB010000678.1 GCA_024742655.1 Paracoccaceae bacterium
GCCAGGAACATCGCGCTCAGCCATTTGTCGCCCGCCACCTCGAACCAGCCATAGTCGTTGAACTGGTAGACGATCTTGCCATGCATTTCGGCCGAGATGAACGCCGCGCGCTCCTCTGGGGTATAGCGCTCGCGGTCGTAAAACTCGTAAAGGACATATTCCGCCGGCTTCAGCTTGGCCTTGCTGCGCGAGAATTTCATCATCTCGCGGCCAATGGACAAGCCACCCCGGCCGCTTTTCTTCGCGGCATACGCAATTAGATCCGCCGCGGAATAACTGTCCTTGCTTTCAAAGGCCTGCGTATCGCGCTCGACGATGGTGTCGGCCTTCATCATTGCATCTGCCATGGAACGTCCCTGTCATCTGGCCTCGCTTCATTGTCTCTTGTGTCGAAACAATTTGACTAAAACATGGCATGTTATTGAGGATTTCAGGAAAATCTCAGTGCATCCGGCCCGTATGATAGGGGGCAATCGGGCGATGCGGCCCCTTGTGCGGCTTCGTCGCGCCGGCAAAACTGTAGCGCGTGACCATGTCGTAATCCTTGCGCGGGCCGCGCACGCGCCACGTGCTCGACCAGTTGGGCCAGGTTTTGAAATCATAGGTCACGTCATAGGTATCGGGATCGCACCAATGCGTGTCGTTCAGGTTGGCCGGGTCGATCCGGTGAAATGCGCGCCCATCCTCGAACAGGACCTCGATTGCGCCATTGCCCCCGTCGCGCCACAGATACCGGCGTTCGGCCTGCACCGGCGGGCTGTCCCCGACCGTCAGCAAACCCACCTCGTGATAGATCAGGCCGTGCGCATCCGGGCGCATCGTGGCACTGCCGCGCAACTCGGCATCCGGGGCATTTCGTTGGGCAATGTAACGCGTCAGCGTCCAAAGCCCCTTGAAATCCGTCAGTTCCCGGAACATCCCCACGCTCCTGCCTTGCTGCTGCCCCCGCTACGGTCTAAACCGCGCGCAACATCCAATCAATGACCAAAGGCCAGTGACATGATCTCCCGCTATTCCCGCCCCGACATGGTTGCCATCTGGGAGCCTGCCACCAAGTTCCGCATCTGGTACGAGATCGAGGCCCATGCCTGTGACGCCATGGCCGATCTGGGGGTGATTCCGCGCGCAAACGCCGAGGCGGTCTGGAAGGCGAAAGACGTGGAATTCGACGTGGCCCGTATAGACGAGATCGAGGCCGTGACCAAGCATGACGTGATCGCCTTTCTCACCCATCTGGCCGAACATGTGGGCAGCGACGAGGCCCGCTTCGTGCACCAGGGCATGACCAGTTCGGACGTGCTCGATACCTGCTTCAACATCCAGCTGACCCGCGCCGCCGATATCCTGCTGACGGATATGGACGGGTTGCTGGCCGCGCTGAAGCGGCGCGCGATGGAACACAAGATGACCGTCCGCATCGGGCGCAGCCACGGCATTCACGCCGAACCGACCACGATGGGCCTGACCTTTGCCCGCTTTTACGCCGAGATGGAGCGCAACCGCCGCCGTCTGGCCACCGCGCGCGAAGAGATCGCCACCGGGGCCATCTCGGGCGCGGTCGGCACCTTCGCCAATATCGACCCCCGCGTGGAAGAGCACGTGTGCGAAAAACTCGGCCTCGCGCCGGAGCCGATCAGCACTCAGGTCATCCCCCGCGACCGCCATGCCGCGTTTTTCGCGGCCCTCGGCGTTGTGGCCTCCTCGATCGAGAACATCGCGACCGAGGTCCGCCACATGCAGCGCACCGAGGTGCTGGAGGGCGAAGAATTTTTCTCCGCCGGGCAGAAAGGCAGCTCTGCCATGCCGCAC
>JANSYB010000056.1 GCA_024742655.1 Paracoccaceae bacterium
CGGTGAAATCCTCGGGCTGTCGGTGTCGTCCACAACCCTTCTGACGGCGATCTGGGCAGCGGGCGCGCTGGCCGGGTTCGTCCTGGCCGGGCGTCTTCTGGCGCTCGGCCGCAACCCCTACCGGCTGGCGGCCCTTGGCCTTCTGTCGGGGATCGCGGCCTTCTCGGTGGTGATCTTCTCGGCGCCCATGCAGTCGCCCGTTATGTTCTTTGCCGGCGCGGGCCTGATCGGTTTCGGCGGCGGGATTTTCGCGGTGGCCACGCTGATCGCGGCAATGACCATGCCCGCGCGCGGCGCGGCCGGTCACGGCCTTGCCCTCGGGGCATGGGGCGCGGCGCAGGCAACGGCGGCGGGCCTGTCGATCGCCATCGGCGGCGGGCTGCGCGACACCGTCAGCGCCATTGCCGCCACCGGCGCCTGGGGCGAGCCGCTTAACACCGCGGCCACCGGCTATTCCGCAGTTTATCATATCGAAATCGTGCTGCTGTTCGTAACCCTGGCGGTTCTGGGGCCGCTGGTGCGCTACGCGCGGCAAACCCCGCAATCCCACCCTACAGGAGCGGCCCGTATCGGCCTGGCCGACTTCCCGACATGACCCGCCGACCCGTGAAAAGGATGATAAAATGAGTGAAGCGTTCTTCGGAAACTTCGACCTTGCCAGCGTAGCGATCTGGCTGTTCTGGATCTTCTTTGCCGGACTGATCTACTACATTCAGCGCGAGAACATGCGCGAAGGCTATCCGCTGGAGGATGACGACGGCAATATCTCGGCCAACCAGGGCTTGTTCCCCGTGCCCGAGGACAAGACCTTCAAACTGCCCCACGGGCGTGGCGAGGTGACCGTGCCCTCCGGCCAGAACGAGGACCGCAAGGACCTGGCACTGGCCAAGACGGCGGCCGGCAACGGCTTTCCGTTCATTCCGACGGGCGATCCGATGACCGACGGTGTCGGCCCCGCCTCCTGGGCGCCGCGCCGCGACGTGCCGGAACTGGACGGTCACGGCAAACCCAAGATCATCCCGATGGCCGCGACCGATCATTTCCACGTCTCCGCCGGCCCCGACCCGCGCGGCCTGCCCGTGCATGCCGGTGACGGAGAGGTCGTGGGCACGATCAGCGACATGTGGATCGACGAACCCGAACAGCTGGTCCGCTACCTGGAGATCGAACTGGACGCCGAGCACGGCGGCGGCAAGCGCCTCGTGCCGATGACCATGGCGCGGATCTGGTTCGGCAAGGTCAAGGTGCGGTCGATCTTCGGCAAGCATTTCGCGGCCGTGCCGCAAACCGCCTCGCCCAAGCAGGTCACCCTGCTCGAGGAAGAAAAGATCATGGCCTACTATGGCGGCGGCACCCTTTATGCCAGCGCCCAGCGGCTTGAGCCGCAACTGGGCTGATCTGACACCAACTGAACGGAGGCTGTCATGAGCCACGACGATTTTGCATTCGAACCCGTGAAGGGCCTGCCGGAGCGCCCGCCCGAGGGCGAGGAAATCCTGTGGCAGGGGCGGCCTGACTGGTGGGCGCTGACGCGCGAATCCCTCAGCCTCTACTGGGTTCTGGGCTATTTCGTCGTGCTGGCGGCCTGGCGCTTTGGCTCGATGATCGACCAGGTGCCGTTCACCACCGCCTTTGCGGCCTCGTTCCCCTTTATCATCCTTGGGGGGATCGTTGGGCTGCTGCTGGCGGTGATCGCTTTCGTTCAGGCGCGCGCCACCGTTTACACCATCACCAACCGCCGCGTCGCCATGCGCATCGGCGCGGCGCTGACCGTGACGCTGAACCTGCCCTATACCCAGATCGGCAGTGCCAACCTTGACCTGCGCCGGCGCGGGACGGGCACGATCGCCCTCGACCTGCTGGGCGACACGCGGCTCAGCTACCTCGTGTGCTGGCCGCATGTGCGCCCGTGGGTCATCCGCCGCACCCAGCCCGCGCTGCGCTGCATCCCGGATGCCGAGCGCGTGGCCAAGATGTTGTCGGAGGCCGCCATGGCCCGCGTCAGCACCCCGCAAATCGCCCGCACGGCCCCCGCCACCACGGCCGCCGTGGCCGCCGAGTAACCCCGAAAGGAGCGCCCCGAAATGGCCCGCACCGACATACAGCCCCCCACCCATGCCGAGGATCGCGATCTCGTGCCGCGCGTCATGGTCCGCGCGATGTTCGCGCTGGTGCTGACGGTGTTGCTGCTGGTCACCTGGGCGCGCGTGACGGGGCAGCCCGTCACCTACACCCCGCCCAAGGGCGCCATCACGCATGACCGTCAGTTCCACCTGAGCGGCGACATGGCCGGACGCGCCACCGTGACCGGCCTTGATGGCACGATCATCGCGGATCTGTCACCCGAAAAGGGTGGGTTCATTTCCGGCGTCTGGCGCGTCATTCAGCGCGAACGCACCAAGCACAGCGTGGCCCCGGACGGGCCCCTGACCCTTGTACGCTACGATAATGGAAGGATTTCGATCTACGACCCCAGCACGGGGTGGAGCGCCGACCTCATGGGGTTCGGCGCGGACAACGCCAAGGCCTTTGCCCGGCTCTTGGCACAATAGGAGAGGAGGCCAAAATGGGATGGCTTACCAAAGACATCGAACACGCTCCGTGTACGGTGGAAATCAGTCACAAATTCGAAAGCCTGCACGCACATGTGCGCTTCAACAACGGGGCGGTCATATACCCGGGTGACGAGGTCAAGGTCCACGGGCCCGAGATCATGGCGCCCTTCGGCGAGATCGTCAGTGAGGACCGCGATGCCACCATCGTGCGCGCCTCGAAGCTGGAACAGCTCTGGACACGGCTGACCGGCGATTTCGAGGTGATGGAGCTTTGCGAGTTCTCCTTTTCCGAGGAGGTCACGCTATGAACGCCCATGCCGGAAAACACACCGCCGATGCGACCACCGTGGAAGAGGGTCTTGCCATCGCGGAGGAACAGGACCGTCAGTACACCAACGAAATGGCCACCGAGACGGCCATGGCCAACACGCTTCTGACGCCGCGTTTCTACACGACCGATTTCGATGAGCTCGACGCGATCGACGTGTCGTCCGTCCGCACGGACTGGGACGCGCTGATCGCCCAGATGGAGGCGGACCCCAACAAGGGCCACTTCAAGAAGAACGAAGACTGGGACCATGTCGATTGGGAGAACATGGAGCCGCAGCTGAAAAAGGAATTCATCGACTTCCTGATCTCAAGCTGCACGGCCGAGTTCTCGGGCTGCGTGCTTTACAAGGAGATGAAGCGACGCGGCAACAACAAGGACATCACGCAGCTCTTTCAGCTGATGGCGCGCGATGAGGCGCGGCACGCGGGCTTCATCAACGATGCCCTGCGCGAGGCGGGCCTGCGGGTGAACCTGGGCTTCCTGACCCAGAAGAAGAAATACACCTACTTCCGGCCCAAGTTCATCTATTATGCCACCTACCTGTCCGAAAAGATCGGGTATGCGCGATACATCACCATCTATCGCCATCTCGAGGCGAACCCGGAGTTGCGTTTCCACCCGATTTTCAAATGGTTCCGCGAGTGGTGCAATGACGAATTCAGCCACGGCGAGGCCTTCGCGCTTCTGATGAAGACCGACCCCAAGCTGACCTCGGGGCGCAACGTGTGGTGGATCAAGTTCTTCCTCACTGCGGTTTACGCCACGATGTATGTGCGCGATCACCAGCGCCCGGCCTTTCACAAGGCGCTTGGCGTCGATCCGGACTGGTATGCGCACGAGGTGTTCACCAAGACATCGGAACTGTCCAAGCAGATCTTCCCGATCACGGTGGATATCGATCACCCGAAGTGGCAGACGAACCTTGAGCGCCTGCAGAAGGCCAATGTCGATCTGGATGCCGCGCGCAAACAGGGCGGCGTGGCAGGGCGCATGAAGGCGCTTGGCGCACAGGCGCGCGCCGCGCGCGCCTTCGTCAGCCTCTACTTCATCCCGGCCAAGGGGCACCAGGTGCCCGCCTCGACCCGAATGGAGCCTGCATACTGATGGCCAATCCCTGGATCGCCGCGCTTTTCGCGCTTTTTGCCTGGTGGTTTTCCACCGGGGCGATCCTTGTGGTCGTACGCCATGCCGATCGCGCCGGACGGCGCGCTCGGCTGGCCTGCACGGTCCTTGCCCTGCCCCTGCTGGGGCTGGGCCTGTGGGGGTTTGCCCAAACGCTTGGGCAAGATGGAAGCGCCGCGGCCTACTGGGCCTTCCTGTCGGCGCTGGCGATCTGGGGCTGGGTCGAACTGGCCTTTCTGACCGGCGTCATAACGGGCCCGAACCTCTACCGGTGTCCCGATAACCTGCCCGAGGCCGAACGCTTTGTGCGGGCATGGGGCACGGTCGCCTATCACGAAATCCTGCTGACCGGCCTGTTGGTCGGGCTGTGGCTTTTCGGGGCGGGGGCAGAAAACACCTTTGGTCTGTGGACCTTCACCACACTCTACTTCGCGCGCATCTCGGCCAAGCTGAACCTGTATTTCGGCGTGCCGCGCATCAACACCGAATTCATCCCGGAGGCGCTCTCGCACATGAGCAGCCATTTCCGGGTCTCGCGGCTGAACTGGGTGTTTCCCATTTCAGTCACCGCGCTCAGCTATGCCTCGGCATGCTGGCTGGAACGGCTCTATGCCGCCGATGCCGCCGGGGCCATCACGGGCTTTGCCCTGCTGGCGGCGATCACCGCACTGGCCCTGCTCGAACATTGGTTGATGGTTCTGCCATTGCCCGATGCCAAACTCTGGCGCTGGATGTTGCCCGCGCCCAAACCGACAACAACATCGAATACGACTAGACCGGAGGGACATCATGGATTTTGATGCCATGTTCAATGCGCAGCTGAATGCGCTCAAGGAAGAGGGCAACTATCGCATCTTCGCCGAACTCGAACGCCGCTGCGGGACCTTCCCCAGGGTCAAAAGCCATGATGACGACGCCCCCGACGAGGTGACCGTCTGGTGTTCCAACGACTATCTGGGCATGGGCCAGAACCCGATCGTCCGTCAGGCGATGAAGGATGCGGTCGATCTGTGCGGCACCGGCGCCGGCGGCACGCGCAATATTTCAGGCACCAATCACTATCATGTGCGTCTCGAACATGAACTGGCCGATCTGCACGGCAAGGAAGCCGCGCTGCTTTTCACTTCGGGCTATGTGTCGAACTGGGCCGCGCTGTCCACGCTTGGCAGCCGCCTGCCCGACGCCGTGATCCTCAGCGACGAGCTCAACCATGCCTCGATGATCGAGGGCATCCGCCATTCCCGCGCGAAAAAGGCGATCTGGAAGCATAACGACCCCGAGGATCTGGATCGCAAGCTGTCGGCCCTGCCGGCCAACGCGCCCAAGATCGTGGCGTTCGAGTCGGTCTATTCGATGGATGGCGACATCTGCCCGATGCAGGAGATCGTCGAGGTGGCAGAGAAACACGGCGCCATGACCTATCTCGACGAGGTGCATGCCGTGGGCCTCTACGGGCCGCGCGGCGGCGGCATTTCCGAACGCGAGGGGCTGGCCGACCGCATCACCCTGATCGAGGGCACCTTGGGCAAAGCCTATGGCTGCGTCGGCGGCTACATCACCGGCTCGGCCGCGATGTGCGATTTCGTGCGCAGCTTTGCCAGCGGGTTCATCTTCACCACCGCCCTGCCCCCGGCCGTGGCCGCGGCGGCACAGGCGTCGGTCGCGTATCTCAAGCAGTCGAGTACCGAGCGCGAGCTGCAACAGCAGCGGGTCGCCCGTCTGCGGGAACTGCTGGAAAAACGCGGCATCCCGCATATGGACAACCCCAGCCATATCATCCCGGTGATGATCAAGGACCCGGTCAAGTGCCGGATGCTGGCCGACATCCTGATGCGCGACTGGGGCATCTACGTGCAGCCGATCAACTATCCCACCGTGCCCAAGGGCACCGAGCGGCTTCGCTTTACCCCCGGGCCGCTGCATTCGGATGCCGATATCGATCACCTGGTCGAGGCGCTGACCGTGCTTTGGAAGCAATGCGCGATTGCGCATGCCGTGGCCTGACAAGATACGCGGTTCAAATGACAAAGGTTTGATCCTCCATGGTTGACTTCGCGCTGTAGGCTCTAGCTTAACCGCGGAAACGAGTATGGAGGATCTCATGAAACACTACATCGCAGCACCGCTGGCAGCCCTGCTGTTCGCCGCACCGGCCATGGCCGACGATCACGCCTCGGGCGATCCCGAGGCCGGCAAGAAGGCGTTCAACAAATGCAAGGCCTGCCACATGGTCGAGGGGCCCGACGAAACCTTCGTCAAGGGCGGCAAGGTCGGCCCGAACCTCTATGGCGTGATCGGACGCACCGCGGGCTCGGTCGAGGATTTCAGGTACTCCAAGATCATCGTTGCCGCCGGTGAAGGCGGGCTTGCCTGGGACGAGGAAAGCTTTGTCGCCTATGCGCAGGACCCGACCGGCTACCTGCAGGAAGTGACCGGCGACAACGGTCGTGGCAAGATGACCTACAAGGCCCGCAAGGCCGAGGAAGTCGTGGACATCTGGGCCTATCTCGCCTCGGTCAGCCCCGCACCGGAAAGCTGAACGCGTCAGACCGAGATAATCGGAATGCAAAGGACCGCCGAAATGGCGGTCCTTTTTCTTTGGTCGGTGTTTGGGTCAGCGCGCCACGGACAGCGGCACCACCTCGGCAGCGCCGCCGAGCGCACCCTGCGCCGTGGCCGCGATATCGCGGGCGGACAGGCCGGCCTCCGCGTACATCTCTTCCGGGCTGGCCTGATCGATGAACCGGTCGGGCAGGCACATGTTGCGCATGGCCAGCCCCCGGTCAAACGCACCTTCGCGCGCCAGAGCGTGCATCACGATGGAGCCGAAACCACCCTCGGCGCCCTCCTCCACGGTAATCAGCGCGCGGTGCCCGCGTGCCAGCCGCATCACGAGGTCGGTATCCAGCGGTTTGGCAAAGCGGGCATCGGCCACGGTCACGGACACGCCCTGCGCCTCCAGCGCGTCGGCCGCCTCGAGACATTCAGCCAGATGCGTGCCGTAGCTCAGGATTGCGACGTCGCCACCCTCCCGCAGGACACGGCCCTTGCCGATTTCCAGCACCTCGCCACGGTCCGGCAGCGCGACACCCGTGCCCGCGCCACGCGGGTAACGGAAGGCGATCGGACCGCTGTCATGCGCGGCGGCCGTGGCCACCATGTGCATCAGCTCGGCCTCGTCGGCGGCGGCCATCAGGGTAAAGCCCGGCAGGCTGCCGAGGTAGCCGATGTCATAGGCCCCGCAATGGGTGGGCCCATCGGCCCCCACCAACCCCGCGCGGTCAATGGCAAAGCGCACCGGCAGGCCCTGAAGCGCCACGTCATGCACCACCTGGTCATACCCGCGCTGCAGGAAGGTCGAATAGATCGCGCAGAACGGCTTCAGCCCGCTGGCGGCCATGCCGGCGGCAAAGGTCACCGCGTGCTGTTCGGCGATCCCAACGTCGAAGACGCGGCCCGGGAACCGCGCGGCCATCTTGCCCACGCCGGTGCCACCGGGCATCGCCGCCGTCACGGCGACGATATCGGGGTCGCGGGCGGCCGCATCGGTCAGCGCCTCGCCGAAGACCGAGGTGTAGGAGGGCGCGCCAGCGGCCTTCTTGGCCTGTGTGCCGGTCTCGACGTCGAACTTGGACACGCCGTGATACTTGTCGGCACTGATCTCGGCGGGGGCATAGCCCTTGCCCTTGACCGTGCAGCAATGGATCAGGACCGGCCCTGTCGCCCGGGCCCGCGCGGCGCGCAGAACCGGAAGAAGCTGATCCATATCGTGCCCGTTGATCGGCCCGACATAGTCAAACCCCAACTCCTCGAACAGCGTGCCCGAGCCGGTCAGGCCGGTCACCAGTTGCCGCGCGCGCTTGGCGCCTTCGCGCATCGGGGCGGGCAGCGCGGATTCGAAGCCTTCGGCCAGCGACGCCATGCGCGCCAGTGGCTCGTTGGCATACATCCGGCTGAGATAGGACGACATCGCGCCCACCGGCGGGGCGATCGACATCTCGTTGTCGTTCAGGATCACGAACAGCCGGCGCCCCTCGGCCCCGGCATTGTTCATCGCCTCATAGGCCATGCCGGCGCTGATCGATCCATCGCCGATCACCGCGATGGCGTCGCCCGTCGCCTGCCCCATGTCACGGCCCACGGCAAAGCCGAGTGCGGCGCTGATCGAAGTGGAGCTGTGCGCGGCACCAAAGGGATCAAAGGGCGATTCGGATCGCTTGGTGAAGCCGGACAGACCGTCCTTCTGGCGCAGGGTGCGGATGCGGTCGCGCCGCCCGGTCAGGATCTTGTGCGGGTAACATTGGTGGCCCACGTCCCAGACCAGCTTGTCCATCGGCGTGTTGAACACCGCATGGATCGCCACCGACAGTTCGACGACGCCGAGGCTCGATCCCAGGTGGCCACCGGTTTCGGACACGGCCGAGATCACCTCGGCGCGCAACTCATCGGCCAGCGCGCGCAGGTGCGGGTCGCTCATCTGGCGCAGGTCGGACGGGCCGGCCACGCGGTCAAGATGTGGTGTATGTGGTTTGCCGTTTGTCATCGCACCCCTCCCCTTGGGTGGTTCTGGCGTCGCCCGCGTTTAGGGGTCGGGACGCGAACGGCGCGATGCAAGGGGGCGGCCCGCGCGGGGCCGCCCCCCTTATGGGTCAGTTGCCGTAATCCGGCTCTCCGGACGTGGCCAGCTCGGGCCAGTCCTTGATCACGTTGGTGCCCTGCAGCGGCTGCTGATAGCCCTTGTGGCAGGTCTTGCAGGCGGCCTTGGGCGCATCCTGATGGACCGGGCCCAAGCGCTCGGGCGGATATGTATCCCTGAGCGGCACCAGATAATCGTTGTTCATCTCCAGCACCATCTGGATGCCCAGGCTTTCGGTGGCCCATTGCGGGGTGACCTGGCTGCCGTCATAGAAGGCACGGCTGTTGTGACA
>JANSYB010000709.1 GCA_024742655.1 Paracoccaceae bacterium
CGAGATCATGCCCGGGCGTCCGCCCGTGATCGCCGTGATGACCGCGATCGAGAACGAGGCATAAAGCCCGACCTTGGGGTCCACGCCCGCGATGATCGAAAAGGCGATGGCCTCGGGGATCAGCGCAAGGGCCACCACCAGCCCCGACAAGAGGTCGCCGCGAATGTTCTGCGTCCACTGACGCCGGTATTGAGACATGGAAATCATGAAAGGGTCCGTATCCTCGCCGCGAGCCGGTGCTTGCGGTCCTATGTCGATGTCATCTTCAGATGAGTTGTCCGGCGGATGGGCGGCCGGAGGAGCCAGCAGGGAGTTTCACCCCGCTCCGAATGGATTTGATGGCCTGTTAGCGGTCCTGACCCCGAATGCCAACATCCGAAGTGGGGCAGACCGCGCCTGGGTGACCAAAAAACCGCGTCTGACGGGTGCGACGCCTCGGAATTGATCATCTGGCAGAGGGGTGCGCCCGTTTCGGGGCCCAGGCCGGGAATGCAGAACGGGGTCGCGCGGGCGTCCCGGCAAGGATCAGTCGGACGGCACCAGATCCTGCAGCGCTTGCTTGATGGCCGGGTCGATCGACGCGCTTTGGGTATTCCAGTATTTCGGCGTGCTTTTATAGGGCAACTGGACATGCGCCTGGATATGCCGGTGCATGAAAATCGGTGGCACGAGGGCGAAATCCTCAAGTGCCGTGTCGCGGTTGGCGATCACATGCGCGGCCGTGGCCCGTGTCAAAAGCCCCGGTCCGGTCTTGGCCCACGTGCTGTCGTTGTCGCGCCGCAAGAGCGCCTCCAGTGTCAATTCGACCGCAATACGCATGGCGGGATGCCCGGCCGGTGCGCAAAGCAGGTTGTTGGAAATGGCGCCGACCCCGGGTTCGCGGAACAGGACGAGGCCAGGCCCGTAGCCGAGCAATGTCGCCGGGTCGGCAAGCAGCCTGTCATCGGCATCGGCATAAATGCCGCCCTCCGCCAGCAAAAGACACAGGCGCAGAAAGTCGCTTTCTTCCGCGACATGGTTTGCCAGTTTGAACGCCCGCGCGTGCTCGGGGCCAAAGGTCGCTTTCAGCCATTCCGTCGCGGTGCGCCGGTTGAAGCGCCGGTACTGCCACCCGGGATAGGCTTGCCAGCTTTGCATGATCCCGTCGACGTCGGCGGGAATGTCCTCGGTGTTCCAGTATTGGAAGATGGTTCTGGGCACGCGGGACGTGGTTCCCGGGTCTGGTGCGCACGGCCAGCCCTCCCAGGTGTTCAGCGTCTCCTTTGCCGCAAAATACAAGGCCTTCACGTCCTCCACGCCTGGCGAGGCGGAGCCGCCTTGTTCCCTGAGCCTTTTGTACAGCCGCATTTCATTGATCAGCGCCCCCACGTGCAGAACGCCGAAATGGGCCGACTGCTTGAGGGGTTTGCCGGGGTCCGTTCTGAGGGCCCTGGCCGTGCTCTCGGCCTCCTCGAGCCGCCCAAGCGACAGCAGAACCAGAATCAAGGTCAGGTCACCAGGGCTGCGGCGGCCCTTCTTAATCTGCCCGGAAAGAACATCGAATGCCGTTTGGGAATCGCCGGTCTGCATGGCGAGCGTCAGCCACAAGCCATCCAGACCTTCGCAGCGGTCCCCTGTGTCCAGACCGGACAGCCACCGGCGCGCCTCTTCCTCGA
>JANSYB010000082.1 GCA_024742655.1 Paracoccaceae bacterium
ATTCACCGGTGCCGTTCTGGAGGAAGCCGGCAAGATCGCATCCGAGGTTCTCACGCCGCTCAACCCTGTGGGCGATACCGAGGGCTGCGTTCTGGAAAACGGCGTCGTGCGCACCCCCAGCGGGTTCAAAGAGGCGTTCGATCAGATGAAGGAGGGCGGCTGGACCGCGCTCGACTTGCCCGAGGAATTCGGCGGGCAGAACATGCCCTATATCCTTGGCACCGCCGTGGGCGAGATGTTCTCGTCCGCCAATCAGGCCTTCACCATGTACCAGGGCCTGACCCATGGCGCGGCGTCGGCGATCCTGACGCATGGCTCTGATGCGCAAAAGGCCACTTACCTGCCCAACATGGCCTCGTGTCAGTGGACCGGTACCATGAATCTGACGGAGCCGCATTGCGGCACCGACCTGGGCCTGATGCGCACCAAGGCCGTGCCCCAGGACGACGGCACCTACAAGGTGTCAGGTCAGAAGATCTTCATCTCGGCGGGCGAGCATGACATGGCCGAGAACATCATCCACCTCGTGCTTGCCAAGATCCCCGGCGGCCCCGAGGGCATCAAGGGCGTGAGCCTGTTCATCGTGCCGAAATTCCTCGTGAACGAGGATGGCAGCCTTGGGGCGCGCAACGGCGTGAGCTGCGGCAAGATCGAGGAAAAGATGGGCATTCACGGCAACTCGACCTGCGTGATGAATTACGACGAGGCGACGGGCTACCTGCTGGGCGAGGAGCACAAGGGCATGCGCGCCATGTTCACCATGATGAACGAGGCCCGCATCGGCGTCGGCATGCAAGGGCTGGCACAGGCCGAGATCGCCTATCAGAACGCGCTGGCCTATGCCAGGGACCGCCTGCAGGGCCGCGACGTGACCGGCACCAAGAACCCCGATGGCCCGGCCGACCCGTTGATCGTGCACCCGGACATCCGCCGGTCCTTGCTGGACCAGAAGAGTTTTGCCGAAGGCGCGCGCGCGTTCCTTCTATGGGGCGCGAATATGATCGACCAGTCGCATCGCGGGGGCGACGAGGCCGCGGAAGGCATTGTCAGCCTGCTGACCCCCATCATCAAGGGCTTCCTGACCGACGAGGGTTTCGACATGACGATCCTTGCCCAGCAGGTCTATGGTGGGCATGGCTATATCGAGGAATGGGGCATGTCGCAGTACGCGCGCGACGCCCGCATCGCCATGATCTACGAAGGTGCCAACGGCGTTCAGGCGCTCGACCTTGTGGGCCGCAAGCTGCCGCAGGATGGCGGCAAGCATGTCATGGCGTTCTTCGATATGGTCAAGACCTTTCTCAAGGAAAACGAGGGCAACGAGGCGCTCGGCAAAGACTTCCTCGACCCGCTCAAGGAGGCGTCAAAGCACCTGCAGGCCGCCGGCATGTTCTTCATGCAGAACGGCATGAAGAACCCCAATGCGGCCCTTGCCGGATCGTATGACTTCATGCACCTTTTCGGGCATGTCTGCCTCGGGTTGATGTGGGCGCAAATGGCCAAGGCCGCGCATGAGGCGCTTGAGGAAGGCGCATCCGATACCGCCTTCTACCAGGCCAAGATCAAGACGGGCCGCTACTACATGACCCGCCGCCTGCCCGCCACCGCGATGCATCTCAAGCGCATCGAAAGCGGGGCGGAGCCGGTGATGGAGCTGGAGGCCGACCTGTTCTGAGACGACCGCATCGAGGGAGGACAAGATGCCCAAACGCTTTCGCCTGACCCGCCGCTTCAACGCCGCGATGACCGAGGACGGCTATCGCCGTTTGCGAAAATTCGCGCAGGAAGCGGGGCTGGACGAGGGCGAGGCCCTGTCCTTTCTCTTCGAGAATTTCGACAGCGTGATCGACGAGGACACGTTCGGGCACCGGCTTCGGATCTTCAATTCCGAGCTTGAGGCACGCAAGAAATAAGGGAGGCCCGGGCCATGTCCGCCTGGATGACAGACGAACACCGGATGCTGTCCGAGATGACGGCGAAATTCATCACCGATGAATGGGGGCCGCATTTCGACCGCTGGCGCAAGGCCGGTATCATGGACCGCGAAACCTGGACGCAGGCAGGTGAGTTGGGCCTGCTGTGCCCGTCCATCCCCGAAGCATATGGCGGCGCGGGCGGCGATTTCGGGCACGAGGCGGTGATCTGCATCGAGCAGTCCCGGGCCAACCTGGCCAGTTGGGGCAACCCGATCCATTCCGGCATCGTGGCGCATTACATCCTGGCCTATGGCAACGAAGACCAAAAACTCCGCTGGCTGCCCAGGATGGTCTCCGGCGAGCTGGTCGGCGCCCTGGCGATGAACGAACCCGCCGCCGGGTCCGACCTGCAGGGGATGAAGACCCGGGCGCTGCGCGACGGCAACGCCTACCGGCTGTCGGGCCAGAAAACCTTCATCACCAATGGCCAGCACGCCAACCTGATCATCGTGGCCGCAAAGACCGATCCGAGCGAGGGTGCGAAGGGCATTTCCATGGCGGTGGTGGAAACCGACGGGGCCGAGGGATTTTCCCGCGGGCGCAACCTTGAAAAGGTCGGCCTGCATGCCGGCGACACGTCCGAGCTGTTCTTCGACAGTGTGGAAATCCCACCCGAGAACATTCTGGGCGGGCAAGAGGGGCGCGGTTTCTACCAGATGATGGAACAGCTGCCGCAGGAACGGCTGATCATCGCCTGCGGCGCGCAGGGCGCGATGGAAGGCGCGGTCGAGCGGACCATCGCCTATACCAAGGAGCGCGAGGCCTTCGGTGGTCCGCTTCTGGAACAGTTCCAGACCATCCGCCACACGCTGGCCGAATGCCTGACCAAGACAAAGGTCTGCCGCGCATTTCTGGACGAATGCATCGAGGAACATCTGCGCGGCGCGCTGTCGGTGGAAAAGGCCGCGATGGCCAAGTACTGGCTCAGCGATACGCAGTTCGAGGTGCTCGATACCTGCGTGCAGCTGCATGGCGGCTATGGCTACATGGCCGAGTATGACATCGCCGAGATGTGGGCGGATGCGCGCGTGCAACGTATCTACGGCGGCACGAACGAGATCATGAAAGAACTGATTTCGAGGACGCTATGACCGATCAGGCAGCAGCGCGCACGCAGATATCGGGACGCCTCCGGCGGGAGTATTTGGGTAACGATGAAAGCGGGACCGCCGTTTCATCGTTCCTGAAATACTCACCCGCCACGCGCACCCACAGCATCACGCATGAGGACCAGACATGACCATCAAACTGTATTGCATGGGCGAAAGCGGAAACGCCTACAAGGCAGCACTTGCGCTGGAACTGTCCGGGCTGGATTGGGAGCCGGTCTATGTCGATTTCTTCGGCGGCGAGGCCCGCACGCCGGAATTCCGCGAGACGGTCAACAAGATGGGCGAAGTGCCCGCGATGATCGACGGCGATTTCCGCCTCAGCCAGTCCGCCGCGATCCAGGCCTATGTGAGCGAGAAGACCGGCAAGTTCGGCGGCAAGGATCGCGCGGAAAATTACGAGATCCTCCGTTGGGTGCTGTGGGACAATCACAAGCTCAGCTCACAGGCCGGGATGACCCGGTTCCTGATGAATTTCCTGCCCGAAGAGAAACGCCCGGCCGAGGTGATCGGCTTCATGCAGGGCCGGCTCGAGGCCGCCTACCAGGTGCTGGACGCGCATCTGCGGGGGCGGGACTGGATTGTCGGCGACAGCCTGACCAATGCCGATCTGAGTTGCTGCGGCTATCTTTTCTATCCCGAACCCTACGGCTTTGATCGCGCCGAGTGGCCCGGTATCGACCGCTGGCTGTCCAACATCAGCGACACGCCCGGCTGGAAACACCCCTATGACCTGATGCCCGGCTCCCCCGCGGACCGGGCCTGAGAAGGAGACACACATGACCGACGCCTATATATATGACGCCGTGCGCACGCCGCGTGGCAAGGGCCGCAAGGACGGCGCGCTGCACGAGGTGACCGCCGTGCGTCTCAGCACGCAGGTTCTCAATGCGCTCAAGGATCGCAACGGGCTCGATGGCCATGCCGTCGAGGACGTGATCTGGGGCAATGTCACACAGGTGATGGAGCAGGGCGGCTGCCTTGCGCGCACGGCTGTTCTGGCCTCGGAGCTGGACGAGTCGATCCCCGGGCTGGCCATCAACCGGTTCTGCGCCTCGGGCATGGAGGCCGTGAACCTCGCCGCGAACCAGGTCAGGGGCGGCGCCGGCGAGGCCTATATCGCGGGCGGCGTGGAAATGATGGGCCGCGTGGCCATGGGCAGCGACGGGGCAGCCATCGCCGTGGACCCCAGCGTGGCCATGGACACCTATTTCGTCCCGCAGGGGATTTCGGCAGACATCATCGCCACCGAATACGGGTTCTCCCGCGACGATGCCGACGGGCTGGCCGTGGAATCCCAAAAACGCGCCAAGGCCGCGTGGGATGACAACCGGTTCGCCAAATCGGTCATCGAGGTGAAGGACCAGAACGGCCTGACCATCCTCAATCATGACGAATACATGCGCCCGGGCACCGACATGCAGGCACTTGGCGCGCTCGACCCGTCGTTCCAGCAGATGGGCGAGGTGATGCCCGGCTTCGACGCCGTGGCCAAGCTCAAATACCCGCATCTGGAGCGGATCAATCATATCCACCACGCGGGCAACAGCTCGGGCATCGTGGACGGCTCGGCGGGTGTGCTGATCGGAAACAGGGAATTCGGCGAGAAATACGGCCTGAAGCCGCGCGCGCGCATCAAGGCCACCTGCAAGATCGGCACCGACCCCACGATCATGCTGACCGGCCCGGTGCCCGCCACGCAGAAGATCCTGGCCGACAGCGGCATGAAGATCGGCGATATCGACCTTTTCGAGGTGAACGAGGCTTTCGCCAGCGTCGTTCTGCGCTTCCAGCAGGCGTTCGACGTGGATCCTGCGCTGGTCAATGTCAATGGCGGCTCCATCGCCATGGGTCACCCGCTTGGCGCCACCGGTGCGATCATCATCGGCACGCTTTTGGATGAGTTGGAGCGCACCGACCGCGAAACCGGCCTTGCCACGCTTTGCATCGCGTCGGGCATGGGGGCCGCCACCATCATCGAGCGCGTGTGATGCCCAAGATTGACCTCAGCAGAATCGCGCCACGCGGCGGGTCGAATTACCCGCCCCCCCATGACGCCGAGATGGACGGGCGCACGTCGCTGCGCGTGGGTGACGCGGGCGGGCTGACGCAGTTCGGCGCGAATATCGTGATCCTTGCCCCCGGCGCGAAATCATCGCTGCGGCACTGGCACGAAAAGCAGGACGAGTTCGTGATGGTCGTCAGCGGCACCTGCACGCTGATCGACGATCACGGTGCGCACGAGATGCGCGTGGGCGATTGCGCGACCTTCCCCGCCGGGGATGAGAACGGGCATCATTTCGTGAACCGGACGGATGAGGAGGCCCGGTTCCTGGTCATCGGCACGCGCACGCCCACCGAAACCGGCTGGTACAGCGACCTCGATCTGAAAGTGACAATGGATGCGGATGGCTTTGCCTTTACCCGCAAGGACGGAACACCCTACGAGGGAGACGACAAATGACTGATTTCACGATGGAAAAGGACGCCGACGGCGTCGCGGTAATCACCTGGGACACGGTCGGCAAGTCCATGAACGTGATGACCATGGAGGGCTGGCCCCTGCTGGAAGGCCTGATCGACGACGCACTGGCCGATGACGCGGTCAAGGGCATCATCATCACCTCGGGCAAGGAGGGGTCATTCGCCGGAGGCATGGACCTCAACGTGATTGCCAAGATGAAGGACATGGCCGGCGACAACCCCGCACAGGGCCTGATGGACGGGCTGATGAACATGCATGGCATCCTGCGCAAGATCGAGCGCGGCGGCATGGACGACAAGAACAAGGGCGGCAAGCCCATCGCCGCCGCCCTGCCCGGCACGGCGCTTGGCATCGGGCTGGAAATTCCGCTGGCCTGCCATCGCATCTTCGCCGCTGACAATCCCAAGGCCAAGATCGGCCTGCCCGAGATCATGGTGGGCATCTTTCCCGGTGCGGGCGGCACAACGCGGCTGGTGCGCAAGCTGGGTGCGATGGCGGCGGCGCCGCTGCTGCTGGAAGGCAAGCTGAACGATCCGAAAAAGGCCAAATCCGCCGGCGTGGTGGACGAGGTCGTGCTGGCCGACGAATTGCTGTCCAAGGCCAGGGAATGGGTTCTGTCCGGGCCGAGCTTTGTCAAGCCGTGGGACGAGAAGGGTTACAAGATGCCCGGCGGGGCGCCCTATCACCCGGCAGGCTTCATGACTTTCGTGGGCGCCTCGGCCATGGTCAACGGCAAGACGCAAGGCGCCTTCCCGGCCGCCAAGGCGCTTCTGAGCGCGGTTTACGAGGGCGCGCTGGTGCCGTTTGACACCGCGCTGAAGATCGAGGCGCGCTGGTTCACGAACGTGCTGATGAACCCGTCCTCGGCGGCGATGATCCGCAGCCTTTTCATCAACAAGGAAGCGCTGGAAAAAGGGGCCAACCGGCCCGATGTGCCCGACCAGACCGTGAAAAAGGTCGGCGTCATGGGCGCGGGCATGATGGGCGCGGGCATCGCGCTGGTGTCGGCCATGGCCGGGATGGAGGTCGTGCTGATCGACCAGAAGCAGGAGGCCGCCGACCGCGGCAAATCCTACACCGCCGATTACATGGACAAGGGCATCAAGCGCGGCAAGGCCACCGAAGAGAAAAAGACCGCCACGCTGGAGCGGATCACCGCCACCACCGATTACGACGCGCTGAAAGGCTGTGACCTGATCATCGAGGCGGTGTTCGAGGATCCGGGCGTGAAGGCCGAGGTCACCCGGAACGTGCTCAAGGTCGTGGGCGAGGCGTGCATCTTCGCCACCAACACCTCGACCCTGCCGATCACGGAACTGGCCAAGGCCTCGGACAATCCCGAGAACTTCATCGGCATTCATTTCTTCTCGCCCGTCGAGAAAATGATGCTGGTGGAAATCATCAAGGGGGCCGCGACCGGTCCGCGGGCGGTGGCCAAGGCGCTGGATTACGTCCGGCAGATCCGCAAGACGCCGATCGTGGTGAACGACGCGCGGTTCTTCTACTGCAACCGCTGCATCATTCCCTACATCAACGAGGGCATCCGCATGGTGGCCGAGGGCGTGGCGCCCGCGCTGATCGACAATGCCGCGCGGCAGTTGGGCTTCCCGGTGGGGCCGCTGCAACTGGTCGATGAAACCTCGATCGACCTCGGCGCCAAGATCGCCCGGGCGACCCGCGCGGCGATGGGCGATGACTACCCGGACGAGGCCGTGGACGAGGTGATCTTCTGGATGGAAGGTGAAGGCCGGTTGGGCCGCAAGGCCAATGCGGGCTTTTTCGATTATGATGACAAAGGCAAGCGACAGGGATACTGGTCAGGATTGGCCGAAAAATACCCCCACGCCGAGAGCCAACCCGACCTGCACGAGGTGCAACATCGCCTGATGTTCGCGCAGGTTCTGGAGGCCGTGCGCGCGCTTGAGGAAGGCGTGCTGGAGGATATCCGCGAAGGCGATGTCGGCGCGATCCTGGCCTGGGGCTTCGCGCCGTGGTCGGGTGGGCCGTTCGCGTGGCTCGATATCATCGGCACACCCTATGCG
>JANSYB010000579.1 GCA_024742655.1 Paracoccaceae bacterium
CCGAACCGTTGACAATCATTAAGAATCCAATTGATAAATGCCGAAAGAAACGGCAAATTACTTTCGATAGTGCCTGAGCGCAGAATTATTTCAATTGAACAGGGAGAAGTTCAAATGCCCGCAACTTTCAATAACGTCTACATCGTCGACGAGGTCCCGCCCGGATCCGGGCTTTTCCAAGTCACGGGCGTCGTCAACGAGGGCACGCCGGTGAGCTATACCGATGGCGATGGCGTCTCCGGGACGGGTGATGGCGACGACATTCTTGAATCCGGTGAAGACGTCCTTGGGGATGGTGGCACCGGCGCGACAGTGGTCGGCCAGTACGCAGGCGTCGGCAACGGGGACTCTATTATCGTGGCGTCCGGTTCGAACGTCGCTATCATCACGAACAGCATCCTGACCATCGGAGACGCAGTCACAATCGTTGATGCTCCGCTTCCGGTCTGCTTCGGCGCGGGCACGCTGATTGCCACGCCCGAGGGCGAAAAGGCCGTCGAGACACTCGAAATCGGTGACATGATCTTGACGGATGACGGCAAGACCGTGCCGGTCAAGTGGCTCGGCCGCCAGACGGTGATGCCGATCTTCGCCGGTGAGCGTGCGCGCCCGGTGCGTGTCAGCGCCGGTGCGCTTGGCAATGGCCTGCCCCACACCGAGCTGGTTCTGACCGCCGATCACGCCCTGATCATCGATGGCCTGGCGATCAATGCCGGCGCGCTGGTGAACGGTACCACGATCACGCAGGACGCATTCGACAGCCTGCCCGAGCGCACGACATTCTACCATGTCGAGACCGAGGGCCACATGGTGATCCTGGCAAACGGCAGCGCGGCGGAGACCTATGTCGATTACGTCACGCGCCGCAGCTTCGACAACTATGACGAATACGTGGATCTCTATGGCGACGAACGCACCATCGTCGAGATGGACATGCCGCGCGTGTCCAGCGCGCGTCTCGTCCCGGCCGCGATCCGCGCCCGTCTGAACCGCGACGTCGCGGCCTGACCGGCCCGCGCTTGAAGGAGTGACAGGAGTTTTCTGTTTGTTTACGTGTGTCGTGATGCGACCCGGGACAGCAAGAGCGGCACATGATGTGACCCTCCGAGAACAGGAAAACACTCAATGTCAGACCTTGTAAAACATCTCAGGGCGGCAGCGGAAACGCTGCCGCCTTTTGAGTCGTCGAACCCTGACAGCCTGCAACTCGGCGTTCACCTTGGCCGCTGTCTGTTCGTTGCCGGCCAACCCGAAGCGGCACAAGAAATCGCCCGGGCCATCCTGGCGAAGGTGCCCCGAAATACGCCCGCGACACATCTTTTGATCGATGCCGCCCTCAGGGCGAAGGATTTCGATACCGCGCTGGACGCCCTCGACGCGGGCCGCGACAAGTTCCCCGATACCCTGGTGTGGTTGCGCCGCAAATTCACTGTTTTCAATCGCGCGGCACGTCGAGTCGAAGCGATCGAAACCGCCATTGCCATACTCGACTTTGCCCCGGACGACGAAGACCTGCTGATCACGCTTGGGCGACTGTATCTGGCCAACGGGCAGCCGGAATTGGCCGAAACCACATTCGGACAGGCCGTCGCGTGCAATCCGCACTCCGTCGCGGCGTGGATCGGCCGTATCAACGCGGCCCAGCAACATGCCGGACCGGAGGCCGCGGCCGAGCATGCCGCGTCGGCCTTTGCCGCCCTGCCGACCGATCCGGGGATCGCCGAACGCAGCGCGCGGACCATGATTGGCGCCGGACGCCTCAAGGAGGCGCAGGAGATCGTCGGACGCGCCGTTGAAGCCGAGAACGGCGACCAACCGGGCCTTTGGTTGGTCAGCGCCCTTGTTCATCGCAAACTGGGTGACTTCGCGGCCGCGGATGCCATTCACGCGGATCTTGTCGCGCGCAATCCAAGCCATGTCGAAACCTGGTCGAGCTATATCCAGACAGCACTCGAACAAGGCGATCTGGATCGGGCCCGGGATATCTGCGCGACCGCCCTGCAGCATTGCCCGGACGCCCCGCACCTCTTGGCCCGGCAGGCTGAACTTCTCTGGCAGACCGGGAGCGAGAGCGAGGCCTTGGCGCAGCTTGCGGATTTGCATGCAGGGCAACCGGACGACGCCGCGATAACGCTTTCGCTTGCTGAAATGTACAGAAAGTCGGGACAGTTCGAGAACGCCGACACGCTCTATGCCCGTATCCTCGCGCAGGATCCGGAAAACTGGTCCGCCCTGAACGGCCGGGTCACGCTGGCAGAGCAGCGCGGCGACCTGCAGACGGCA
>JANSYB010000366.1 GCA_024742655.1 Paracoccaceae bacterium
AACGATGGTGAAAAGATGCAGTTGCACTATGCGGTACAGAACACGCATCGCACCGTCGGCACCCGGGTCAGCAGCCACATCGTGCGCAACTTCGGCATGCGCAATTCGCTTCAACCCAATCACCTGACGGTCAAACTGACCGGAAGCGCGGGGCAGTCACTGGGGGCCTTTGCCGCGCCGGGACTGAAGATCGAGGTGTCGGGCGATGCCAACGACTATGTCGGCAAGGGCCTGTCGGGCGGAACGATCGTCGTGCGCCCGCCGATGATGAGCCCGCTGGACGCGGCCGAGAATACGATCATCGGCAACACGGTTCTTTACGGGGCGACGGATGGTTACCTGTTTGCCTCCGGCCGGGCCGGTGAGCGGTTTGCCGTGCGTAACTCGGGTGCCAAGGTCGTCGTTGAAGGCTGCGGTTCGAACGGATGTGAATACATGACCGGGGGTGTGGCGGTTCTTCTGGGAGAGATCGGAGCGAACTTCGGTGCCGGCATGACGGGCGGCATGGCCTATCTTTACGATCCGGACGGCAAGGCCAATACATTGATCAACCATGAAACGGTCGTCACCTGCCGTGTGACGGAAGCCCATTGGGTGTCGCAACTCGAAGAACTGGTAGAGCGTCATGCCGAGGAAACCGGCAGCCTGAAAGCGCAGAAGATCCTGCAGTTCTGGGAAAGCGAAAAGGCCAGCTTTCTTCAGGTTTGTCCCAAGGAGATGCTGGACAAACTTGAACATCCGATCGGGATCGAAAATGAGGCTATTCCGGCGGAATAGAGACTGTGATTGATGGGCGTCCCGATCTCGGGGCGCCCGTCCTACCCTGTGAAGTAACGGGCAAGTAGTCTACTTGGTCCAGTTGTGCAGGTGGACGTCCTTGCCGGAGTGGGCCCGCATGATTTTGACGGCCAAATCCTCATGCTCCTTGTCGCGCGTGCGGACCCACATGAGAATACCGCCATGGTGAATCTGGGTCTCGTAGTATTGCCTGTGGTCCTGACCAACGCGGCGGGCCAGCAAGGTCCCGATCACTGCGCCGGGAGTGCCGCCGATAGCGACAGCCGCGATCGACGCGGCAAGCGTGCTCGCCGGGGTCAGCAAGGCGGTCATCGCGATCGCAGATCCGACAAAGAAAAAACCACCGGCTATCGCACCCTCAAGTTCGCCCATCGCCTCTTCTGAAACGAAATGGGCTCTTGGAGCGCGAGGATCATCCTCGAGTTCCGGAGCGGTCCAGAACGCATTGCCAAGCTTCTCTCTCAAATCGCGCTCACTGCCCAGCAGGCTGATATCAGAGTGGTGAAAGCCCACGGAGCGCAGGTCGTAGAACGCGGCTTGTAGCTGTTCAAAACTGTCGAACACACCGACAGCCTCTGGTATTCGTATGACTTTGGTCTTTTCAGTTGAACTCATTCTTTGCCTCCATCCATCGGAATCTGCGAGATAGGCGCAGAGTATAAAGCCAATATCGATCGTCGGCCTTGCCTGCGATCAAGGGATGGAACACAGCGCGCCGTCACAACGCCAGTGCCAGCTTCCGCGCCTCGTAGATGGCCATGTGTGCCGTTCGCGGGGCCATGGCATCGCCCAGTGTGTGGATGGGCATCGGGGCCTCCGATAGGGCATCGGAAAGCATGGTGTCGGGTCGATTGGTGCAGGCCAGAACAAGGCTGTCGAAATCGCGGCGGTCTCGGTCGCCGGTGTAGAGGTTCAAAAGGGTTGCGGAATTGCCCTCCCATTTCTCCACAGAGGTGGCCAGCAGGACCTCGACACCCATCTGCATGAATCGGGCCCGCGTGGTGTCACCGGTCAGCGACAGATCAAGTTTGGCCGCTGCCTTTTCCGAGGCGGTGGCAATCGTGACCATGTGCCTTTGCCTGGCAAGATGAAGGGCCGTGCCCGAGGCCGGCCACCAACCGTCGATATCGTCGATCAGAAGAACATTGTTTCCCGGGATGACCGAACCGTCCAGTACGTCGTGCACCGTGCAGACATTGTCCTGATCCGCCCCGGTCAGGCCGTCATAATGCATCAATGAGCGTTGAAATCCACTGCGGTCCGGTGTTGACCCGCTGGCCAGGATGACCGCATCGGCGCCACTTTCCGCGATCTGTTCAGCGGTGATTTCCTGTCTGAGTTCGACGCGGACCTGATGCTTTTCAAGCTGGGCCTGGTACCACGTCAGAAGCTGGTTGATCTCACCGCGTTCGGGTTGTCCGGCGGCGAGGCGGAACTGACCGCCGAGTTCCGCCTGTTTTTCCACCAGTCTTACCCGATGACCACGTTCGGCGGCCGCACGTGCCGCCTCCATCCCGGCAGGCCCGCCGCCCACAACGAGAATTTCCTTGGGTTTCGCGGCAGGTGGTGGGATGTCACCATCCCATTCATGCTCTCGCGAGACGGATGGATTGACCAGACATGAGGCGTAATAGTCTCTGAATCTGCGTCCGATACAGACCTGGTTGCAAGAGATGCAGGGCCGGATATCGGCGCGCCGGTCAGACGACGCCTTGTTGGCCCAGTGCGGATCGGCGATTTGCCCCCGCACGATCGAGACCATGTCCGCACCACCAGACGACAGTATGTCTTCGGCGTTCTCGGGCGTCTTGATGCGCGCCTCTGCGGTGACCTTGGCGTGTTTGAGAACCGCCTTGTAGGCCGCGGCATCCGACTGCCCGAGTTTCATATCGAAGTGGAAGCTGGGCACGATTTTCGAGAAATCGTGCAGGTAGGATCCGGTGCCGCAAGACACGTAGTCGATCAGCCCTTTTTCATCGAGGATCGACAGGATCTCCTGCTTGTCCTCCAGGCTGAGCCCGGCGCGTGTCGGTTCCGCGCCGGATACGGTGAGGCCGATGATGAAATCCTCGCCCGCCATCTTGCGCATCCGTTCCAGCATCTCGACGGAAAAGCGCATCCGGTTTTCGAGGCTGCCGCCCCACTTGTCATCCCGGCGGTTGGTGAGTGGCGACCAGAATTGATCCACAAGGCAATTGTAGCCGGCAAAGATGTCGACACCGTCAAACCCGGCTTCCTTGTCGCGGCGTGCGGCCTCGACGAAGGCCTCGATCATTTCCTCGACCTCAGCGTCGGTCATGGCATGCGTGCCCCAAGGGTCATGCATCGAGGGGAAGCCCGACGGCGACCAGTAGGGCTCCCATGAGTTATCCTGATCGCCATGCCCGCCAATATGGTAAATCTGGTGAAGCATGACCGTGCCGTGATCGTGGCATTCGTCCGTGATACGTCGGAAATGCGGGATCACCTCGTCCGACTCGGCCAGAAAGTTGCCACGGATCAGAACACCCGTTCGATGCGCCGGGGACGGCTCGACCACGATCATGCCCGCCCCACCGCGCGCACGTTCCCGGTAATAACCGAAGTGCCTGTCACCCGGCAGGCCGTTGTCGCTCATGTTCACTGTATGAGGACCGAAGACGACGCGGTTCTTCAGCGTTTTGTGTCGCAGCTGCATCGGAAAGAAGAGCATGGGGTAGTTGGCGGACATCCTGATGGCTCCCTGTTTTGACCCTCAGGATAACGGCTGGAAGTCTTCCGCCAGACTACAAAATACGTCATCTTTTGTTGTGAATCGTCGCCTGTGGCCAAACAGAATGGCGTGGAGTCTTTTGCATCGGCAGGCTTGGGTCTATAGCTGAGCCCCGATGGCAAAGAGCAAAGAAAAAAAGACAAGGCCGCGGTTTCGGCCTCTGCGATGGGTGCGACGGTGGGTTTTGCGCTGCGCGATCATTATTGTCTTTGTGGTTTGTGGCACGGTTTTGGCGCACCGTATGATCAATCCGCCGGATACGTATTACATGAACCAGGAATCCCGGCG
>JANSYB010000394.1 GCA_024742655.1 Paracoccaceae bacterium
GGATTTCTTTTACGACGGTCAGGACGTGGCGGCCGATATCCGCGAGAAATACGACTATGACGGCGACCTGTTGCGGATTTTCGCAGGCATGAGCGACGTGATGGTGCACAAGTGGCACCACTACATCCCGCTATACGAGCGTTATTTCGGCCAGTTTCGCGGCACCGGCTTCCGCTTTCTGGAAATCGGCGTGTCCAAGGGCGGATCCATGCGCATGTGGCGCGACTATTTCGGCGAAGACGCGGTGATCTTCGGCGTCGATATCGACCCCGATTGCGCCCGCTTCGACGGGCAGGGCGGGCAGGTGCGCATCGGCTCGCAGGACGATCCGGATTTTCTGGCGAAGGTGATCGAGGAAATGGGCGGCGTCGATGTCATCCTGGATGACGGCAGCCACATGATGCGGCATTTGCGCCAAAGCCTGAAGATCCTTTTTCCGCGGCTCGCGCCCGGCGGGGTTTACATGATCGAGGATCTGCAAACCTCCTACTGGGGGACGTATGAGGGCGGGTACGGCAAGCCGGCCAATTTCTTCAATGCCGTGGGCGAGATCATCGATGACATGCACCACTGGTATCATACGCATGGCGTGACATGGCCAGGTGTGGGTGACGCCGTGTCGGGCGTGCATGTGCACGACTCGATCACCGTGTTCGAAAAAGGGCCGGTGCATCGCCCGGTCCACAGTCAGGTGGGGGCGGTGTGAACAATTGCATGCAACGGCGGATCGCGATATGGGCAACCGCGACAGGCGTCGCGAAGCGGGAAGAAGGACGACCTGAATGACCGAGCATTTCGCTCAATACGGGCATGCCATCACGTCGCTGGCCGCGGTCGCGCTGATGACGCTGCTCCTTGGACCGTTTTCGGCGATGCGCAAGACGGCACTTGGTCTTGCGCCGGGGGCCGAACCGCCGGCCGATTACGGCAACGCGGCCTATCGCTGGCACCGCGCCCATGGCAACCTGACCGAGTCGCTTGGCGCCTTCACCGCGGTGACGCTGGCGGCCATCCTCGCCGGGGTCAGCCCGGTCTGGGTGAACCTGCTGGCCTCGGGTTTCGTGGCGGTGCGGCTGCTGCTGGCGGTGGTGCATATCAAGGGGATCGGCAAGCCGGACATGGGCGTGCGATCCTTTACCTACGTGGCGGGCTGGCTGATGTGCCTTTGCCTGGCCGTCATGGCAATTCTGAAGGTGTTTTCCGGTGGCTGAACGCAAGACCTTGATCCCGATCCGCGCGCGTACAGCGCTTGTTCTGGCCGTGGCCGGTGGCCTTGTTCTCGCCGGGTGCTCGAACAACAGCGACAGGGTGTTTTTCAACGGCAACTACTACCCGTCCAAGGCCAAGCGCGACAAGGAGACCGACAAGGGGTTTGTCGTGACGGTGCAACGGATCAGCAAGGGTCTCGACGGGGCGCGCGAGGCGGGCCGCTACGAGGGCACGCGCTATTGCATCAAGACGTTCGGCACATCCGAGATCGACTGGGTGCGTGGCCCGGATGCCGAGGATGGCACGCTTCAGGTGTCCGGCAGCCGCCTGGTTCTGAGTGGGAAATGTGTCACGTGGTAACTTTCGCAACGATATCAGGGGCCTGGGGGCGATGTTATTGCATAGCACGCCCATGCCCGCCCATCTGCAGGGCAGATGGGGCCGCGCGAGCCGTGCGCCCCGGTATCGTTAGGAAAGGAGTGACCCAATGCGATTGATCACGAGTGCGATTCTCAGCGTGGCGCTGACCACGAGCGCCGGCATGGCCCAGGCCGGGCTGAACAACGAGCGAGATATCAACGACGGGCTGTTGGTGCTGGCGGTGGCCGACAAGATCAGGCGCGAATGCGATGCGATCGGCGGACGGCTGTTCACCGCGCGCTCCTACGCCAGGCAGTTGCGGGAGCTGGCGACGGATCGCGGGTATTCGGACGCGCAGGTCGATGCCTACATCAACGACAAGCTGGAAAAGGCCAGGATGCGCGAAAAACGCAACGCCTATTTCGCCGCGAAGGGCGCCAGCAACCTTGACCCCGACAGCCTGTGTGTGCTGGGCCGCGACGAGATCGCCCGCGGCACGCAGGTCGGGCAATTGTTGAAGGCGCGATGAGACACAGTGCGCGCATATCCTTGCCGCCGGCCCGGGTTTCGGGACGGCGTGGCATGCGGCGCGCAGGCCGGGCCATCCCCGGCGAACAGAGCATAACGGGAAGCTGCACATGAGCGACTTACGCAAGATCATCATCGACGATCAGGAAGTGGAAGTGGACGGGGCGATGACCCTGATCCAGGCCTGTGAACAGGTCGGGATCGAAATCCCGCGCTTTTGCTATCACGAACGCCTGTCGATCGCGGGCAATTGCCGGATGTGCCTTGTCGAGGTGGTGGGCGGCCCGCCCAAGCCGGCGGCCTCCTGCGCGATGCAGGTGCGCGATCTGCGCCCCGGGCCAGAGGGCCAGCCGCCGGTGGTCAAGACCAACAGTCCGATGGTCAAGAAGGCCCGCGAGGGCGTCATGGAATTCCTGTTGATCAACCACCCGCTGGATTGCCCGATCTGCGATCAGGGTGGCGAATGCGACCTGCAGGATCAGGCCATGGCCTATGGCGTGGATTTCAGCCGTTTCCGCGAACCCAAGCGAGCGGTGGATGACCTTGATCTCGGCCCGCTGGTCGAAACCCACATGACGCGCTGCATTTCGTGCACGCGCTGTGTACGCTTTACCACAGAGGTGGCGGGTATCACCCAGATGGGTCAGACCGGTCGCGGCGAGGATTCCGAGATCACCTCTTACTTGGGCGAGACGCTGGACAGCAACCTGCAGGGCAACATCATCGATCTGTGCCCGGTGGGCGCGCTTGTCAGCAAACCCTATGCCTTCACGGCGCGCCCCTGGGAACTGACCAAGACCGAGACCATCGATGTGATGGACGCCCTTGGCAGCAGCATCCGCGTCGATACGAAAGGCCGCGAAGTGATGCGCATCCTGCCGCGCAACCATGACGGTGTGAACGAGGAATGGATTTCCGACAAGACCCGGTTCGTCTGGGACGGGCTGCGCCGCCAGCGTCTGGATCGCCCCTATATCCGTGAAAACGGCAAGCTGCGCCCGGCGACGTGGGGCGAGGCGCTGGCCAAGGCCGCCGGCGCGATCAGCGGTGCGAGCAAACTGGCGGGCCTTGTCGGCGATCTGGCCCCGGTCGAGGCCGCGTTTGCGCTCCGGCAACTGGTCGAGGGGCAGGGCGGCGTCGTGGAATGCCGCACCGACGGGGCGCATTTGCCGGCCGGCAATCGCTCGGCCTATGTCGGCAATGCCCGGATCGAGGATATCGACACGGCCAGGGCGGTCTATCTCATCGGCACCGACCCGTCTGTCGAAGCGCCGGTTCTGAATGCGCGCATCCGCAAGGCGTGGCTGAACGGGGCCGAGGTCGTGCGCGCCGGCGCGCCGGCGGAGCTGAGTTACGAGGCGACCCAGCTGGGCGCGCGCAACAAGTTCCTCAATCGTATGCTGTCCGAGGCGACACCCGCCGACGGCGCCGTGGTCATCGTGGGCCAGGGTGGCCTGATGGGTGAAAACGGGCC